>JBJTHL010000173.1:0-5156 GCA_046094445.1 Vulcanococcus sp. | reverse complement strand
GCTCTGGGGCAGGGAGATGCCGATGCGCTCGAGGGCCTCGATCACCTCATCGGCGGACTTGGAGCCGAAGTTCTTGATCTCCAGCAGGTCCTCGTAGCTGAAGCCCATCAGGTCGGACACGGAGTTGACCTGGGCACGCTTCAGACAGTTGTAGGCGCGCACGGAGAGGTTGAGCTCTTCCAGGGGGATCTGCGCTTCGGCAGAGGGCTCGGGCTCGAGGCCGGGCTCGTCAGCCATGGTCAGGCTGGCCAGGGGCTGGAACAGGCCGATCAGCTGATTGGCGGCCTGGGCCATGGCGTCGTCAGGGGTGACGGAGCCGTCGGTCTGGATTTCCAGGCGCAGGCGCTCGCGGGCGGAACCGCCCTCGCCCACGGCCGTCTCATCAACGGAGTAGTTGACGCGGCGCACAGGCATGAACACCGCATCGATCTGCAGCAGATCAATGGCAGAGGTGTCCTCAGCACGGCGATCAACGGGGCGGTAGCCGACGCCGCGCTCGACGTGCACCTCGAGCTCGAGGCTGTGGCCGTCGGCCACGGTGGCGATGGTGCGGGCACCATCGATCACACTCACCTGGGAGGAGAACTGCAGATCAGAGGCGGTCACGGTGGCGGGGCCATTCACCACCAGACGGCCGATCTCCAGCTCGCGGCTGCGGCTGTTGACGGCCACTTCCTTGCAGTTCAGCAGGATGTCGAGCACGTCCTCGCGGACGCCCGGCACGGTGGCGTATTCGTGGTTCACACCGGCGATGCGCACGGCGGTGATGGCGCTGCCCTCCAGGGCACCCATCAGCATGCGGCGCAGGGCGTTACCGAGGGTGATCGCCTGGCCCCGCTCAAGGGGACCGATCACGAACACGCCCGTCTGGGAGCGGTCGTCGGCGACCTGGTGTTCAACCCGATCGATCTGGTACTGCAACACGGTCTGAAGCTCGGAAGGTGAGGGGGCGCCCCCTGAGGGCAATGCAGCGCGGCGGTTCAGACGCGGCGGCGCTTGGAACGACGGCAGCCGTTATGGGGGAGCGGGGTGACGTCACGAATCAGGGTGATCTCCAGACCGGCCACCTGCAAGGCACGGATCGCGGTTTCACGACCGGAACCAGGGCCGCGGACCAGCACTTCGATCTGGCGCATGCCCTGCTCCAGGGCGCGACGGGCCGCTGCCTCAGCGGCGGTCTGCGCCGCAAAGGGGGTGCCTTTACGGGCGCCCTTGAAGCCGCTGGCGCCGGCGGAACTCCAGGAGATCACTTCACCGGTGGTGTCGGTGATCGAAACGATGGTGTTATTGAACGTGCTCTGAATGTGCGCCACACCGTTGGGCACATTGCGCTTCGTCTTCTTGGCGCCTGATTTCTTGGCGGGCTTGGCCATGGGGGAGGCCCTGCGGAAGCAGGGAGGTGATCGGGGGACGGGAGAGCTCCTGGTGACGCCTGCACAGGGGACGCACAACGGATGGCGTGCGACCGCAGCGGGCGGCAGGAGGGGAAGGAGGGGAGCGGCGAGAGAGGTGGCAGAGGGCGCGAGACCGGGCTGCGCCGGTCTCGCACTGCATCACTTCTTCTTACCGGCCACGGTCTTACGGGCGCCGCGGCGGGTGCGGGCGTTGGTGCGGGTGCGCTGGCCGCGCACGGGCAGACCGGCACGGTGGCGACGGCCGCGCACACAGCCGATGTCCTGCAGACGCTTAAGGGCCATGCCCTCCTGACGGCGCAGGTCGCCTTCGAGGGTGTAGCCCTCGGTGGCACCGCGCAGCTTCTGCACATCGGCGTCGTCGAGATCCTTGACGCGGGTGTCGGGGTTGACACCGGTCTTGGCCAGGATCTTCTGGGCCGTGGTCAGGCCAATGCCATACACGTAAGTGAGGGCGATCTCGATCCTCTTGTCGCGAGGGATATCGACGCCGGCAATCCGAGCCACAGGAAAAACGTTCGGGTGAACAGGGGAGATGCCCGCAGCAGGCCCATCAGGAGGGCCAGGGGGCAGGGAAAGGGTGGCCGCAAGGGCCGTGGACAAGGCTCAGCCGGGGATCAACCCTGGCGCTGCTTGTGCTTGGGGTTGGCGCAGATCACCATCACCCGGCCGTGGCGACGGATCACCCGGCATTTGTCGCACATTTTCTTGACCGAGGCACGCACCTTCATGGGAGCGGTCTCTCCAAATTTCCAAACGACGAACTTACCACACTGGTCAACCGAGCAAGGCGGCGATGCGTTCGCTGATGGCCTCCACGCTTCCTGCCGCCTCCACGGGAGCCAGCAGACCGCTCTCGCGGTAGTAAGCGATCAGCGGCTCGGTCTGCTGGCGGTAGACCTCCAGGCGGTGGCGGATCACCGCTTCGTTGTCGTCGGCGCGTCCGCGGGAGAGCAGGCGCTGCACCAGCACGGCATCGTCGAGCTCCATCAACACCACCAGCTCAATCTGCTGGCCGAGCTCCTCGAGCAGCTGAGCCAGGGCATCGGCCTGGGCCACGTTGCGGGGGAAACCATCCAGCAGCCAGCCACCGCCACCGGCGGCAGCCTGGTGCTCCAGCCGGCTGCGCACAATCGCCAGCACCAGGGCATCGCTCACCAGCTCGCCACGGGCCATCACGGCCTCGGCTTCCTGGCCCAGGGGCGTGCCGGCAGCCACCTCGGCCCGCAGCAGGTCGCCGGTGGAGAGGTGGAGCAGCCCCTGGCTCTCAGCCAGCTTCTGGGCCTGAGTGCCCTTGCCGGCGCCGGGGGGGCCCAGGAACAGCAGGCGTTGCTTCATGGCAGCACAAACGACGGAAGGAAGGGAGAAGGACGAGAAACGGGGAGGCTGCGCGGGGGCTGCCCGCTGGGCTCACTGGCGCACCATGCCCTCGTAGCGCTGCGAGATCACGGCGGTCTGCAGCTGCTTGGCGGTCTGAATGGCCACACCCACCAGGATCAGCAGGCTGGTGGCGCCCAGGCCCTTGAAGGTCTGAACCTGGGTGGCGGATTCCACCGCGGAGGGAATGATCGCCACGGCCCCGAGGAACAGGGCGCCCAGCAGGGTGAGGCGGTTCTGCACCCCGGAGAGGTAGTTGGCGGTGGCACTGCCCGGACGCACGCCGGGGATGGCCACACCCGAGCGCTTGAGGTTGGTGGCCACGTCCGCGGGGTTCACGGTGAGGCTGGCGTAGAAGAAGGAAAAGCCGATGATCAGCGAGAAGAACAGCAGGGCATACACCCAGGGGGTGCTGCTGTTGGGGCTCAGGGCGGCGGCGATGTTGATCAGCCAGGGCTGCTTGGTGAGGTTGGCGATCGTGAGCGGCAGGAACACCACCGCCGAGGCGAAGATGATCGGCATCACGCCGCCGGCATTGAGCTTGAGCGGCAGATAGCTCTGGCGAGCCGAGAGGCTGGCGCCGCCCACCTGGCGCTTGGCGCTCACGATGGGGATGCGACGGTTCCCCTCCTCCACACACACGATGCCCACGATCGTGAGCAGGAACACCGCCACCAGCACCACGATGCCGCCCACGGTGCTGCGGTCGCCGCTCTGGGCCAGCTCGATCGTGGAGCCGAGGGCCCGGGGCAGCGTGGCCACGATGTTCAGGTAGATCACCAGCGAGGCCCCCTGGCCGATGCCCCGCTCGGTGATCACCTCGCTGATCCACATCACCACCATCGAGCCGCTCACCAGGGCCACGGCGGTCTGCGCCACGAACACCAGCTCGGAGGTGCCGGCGATGGCATAGGGACGCAGGATCAGAGCGAACACCACGCTCTGGAGGATGCCCCAGCCCAGGGCCACATAGCGGGTGTACTGGGCGATCTTGCGGCGGCCGGCCTCACCCTCGTTCTTCTGCAGATCCTCGAGCTGGGGGATGGCTGAGGTGAGCAGCTGCAGGATGATCGAGGCGTTGATGTACGGCAGGATCCCCAGGCCGAACACCCCCAGGGTGGAGATGCCACCGCCGGTGAAGATGTCGAGGAAGCCGATCAGCTGACCACCGCGGGCGATGAAGTCCTGAAAGGCGACCCGATCGATGCCGGGCACGGGGATATAGATCCCCAGGCGCACCAGCAGCAGCAGGCCCAGGGTGATCAGCACGCGGTTGCGCAGATCCTTCGCCTGGATCAACTGGGTGAGGATTTCAGCGGCACTGGGGTTGCGGCCCCGGCTGACGAGCATGGCGTTCGGGAACGGGCGAACAAAAAAACCGTCCGGCGGGCAAGCGCGCCGCCGGACGGGATCGACCCTAATGGGTCGGCGATGGGGGAAACAGCGTGTGGCGTAGGCCGATCACGCGGTTCAGATCTCTTCGCAGGTGCCGCCGGCGGCCTCGATCTTCTCGCGGGCGCTGGCGGTGAAGGCGGCGGCTTGCACGGTGAGCTTCACCGTCAGTTCACCGTTGCCAAGCACCTTGAGGGGATGCTTGGGGCTGGTGACGATGCCGTCCTTGACCAGGGTGTCGATGTTGACGACGCTGCCGGCCTTGAGGTCGGCGAGCTTGCTCACGTTGATCACCGTGTAGTTGGTGGGGTTGATCAGCGTGAAGTGCTTGAGCTTGGGCACGCGGCGGTACAGCGGCATCTGGCCACCTTCAAAGCCAGGACGGGTCGGACGACCCGAGCGGGACTTCTGACCGCGCATGCCGAAACCACAGCTGGCGCCCTGGCCTGCGGCAATGCCGCGACCCTTGCGGAGCTTGCGGCGACGGGCCCCTTTCTGGGGGGTGAGGGACTGGAGATTGAGCGACGTCATGGCGGGCCTCAGGAGTAGATCTGCTCGAGGGAGATGCCCCGCTCCTTGGCGGTCTCCTTGTGGGTGCGCAGGCCGGCCAGGGCATCCATGGCGGCACGGGCGTTGTTGAGAGGGGTCTTGGAACCCAGGCGCTTGGCCAGCACGTTCTTGATGCCGGCGAGCTCCAGCACCGTGCGGATCGAACCGCCCGCGATCACACCGGTACCCGGGGCTGCGGGACGGATCAGCACGCTGGCGGCGCCGTCACGGCCGTTGCCGATGGTGGGGATCGACGAGTGACGGGTCAGGGGCACCTTCACCAGATGCTTCTTGCCATCGGCCACGCCCTTACGGACGGCGCCGATCACATCGCCGGCCTTACCGACGCCCACACCCACCTGGCCCTTCTCGTTGCCGACAACAACGATGGCCCGGAAGCTCATCTTCTTACCGCCCTTCACGGTC
>JBJTHL010000172.1:0-2634 GCA_046094445.1 Vulcanococcus sp. | reverse complement strand
CAGGACGACTTCGGTGATGGTGCTCCTGATGATGCCACTCGCACGATGGTGAAACTGGAGGAGAACTATCGCTCCACCGCCACCATTCTCGAAGCCGCCAATGCCCTGATCGCCAACAATTCCGAGCGGATCGATAAGGTGCTGCGCCCCACCCGCGGCGAGGGCGAGCCGATCACCCTCACCCGTTGCGATGATGAGATCGCTGAAGCAGAAGCGGTGGTGCATCGCATGCGCATGCTGGATGCAGCGCATCCGGATCTGCGCTGGGGCGATATGGCGGTGCTCTATCGCACCAATGCCCAGTCGCGCGCCATGGAGGAATCGCTGGTGCGCTGGGGGATTCCCTACATCGTGGTGGGGGGCCTGCGTTTCTACGATCGTCGCGAGATCAAGGATGTGCTCGCCTACCTCAAGCTGTTGGTGAATCCCGCCGATACGGTGAGCCTGTTGCGGGTGTTGAACACCCCCAAGCGCGGAATCGGCAAAACCACCATCGAGCGGCTGAGTGATGCTGCCAATCAATTGGGGATACCCCTCTGGGAGGTGGTGAGCGATCCGGAGGCCGTGCGCACCCTGGGAGGGCGTTCGGCGAAGGGTCTGTTGCAGTTCCGCGAATTGATCAGTGATCTGCAGGCCCGCGCCTCTGAGGCCCCGCCCTCAGAGCTGGTGCAGCGGGTGATGGAGCAGAGCGGTTATGTGGCCGAACTGATCGCTGCTGGCACCGATGAAGCGGAAGACCGCCGCCGCAACCTCAACGAGCTGGTGAACGCGGCCCTGCAATACCAGGAGGAAAACGAGGAAGGCTCTCTGGATGAGTTCCTGGCTTCTGCCGCCCTGGCCAGTGATGCCGATTCCAAGGACACCGAGCAGGACCGCGTGACCCTGATGACCCTCCATGCCAGCAAGGGGCTGGAGTTTCCGGTGGTGTTCCTGGTGGGGATGGAACAGGGGCTGTTTCCCAGCTACCGCTCCCTGGAGGATCCGGCCGCCCTAGAGGAGGAGCGTCGCCTTTGCTACGTGGGCATCACCCGCGCCAAGGAGCGCCTGTTCCTCTCCCATGCCAGCGAACGGCGCCTGTGGGGCGGCATGCGCGAACCGGCCGTGCCCTCGGTGTTCCTCTCGGAGCTGCCGGAGGAGCTGGTGCAGGGTGACATTCCACGCTCGGGTGGTGCCGCCATCCGGCGTGAACAGCGGCTGGAGCGGCTCACGCGGGTGGATCGCGAGGAGAGCCAGCGGGTGCAGGGCGGCGGATCGGCTGGTGAACCCGCCAACGCCATGCGCCGGCGCGGTGCCGCCAGGAGCTGGGCCGTGGGCGACCGCGTGCGCCATGCCTCATTTGGGGAGGGGCGTGTGACCCACCTGTTCGGCAGCGGCGAGAAGATTTCGATCGCCGTGAAGTTCGAGGGTATGCCCCCGAAGATCCTGGATCCGCGGCTGGCGCCGATTGAGCCCGTCTGATGCAGCTGCCCGGTGTGCCACCGGCCCTGCTGCAGCGGCTGGTGGCCGCCGCTGAGGGCCGGCGCCTGGCGCTGGTGGGCGGCGCTGTCCGTGATCTGTTGCTGCATCGCCTGCACAACGACCCCTGGCGCGGTCTGCCCGATCTCGATCTGGTGGTGGAGGGCAATGCTGCGGAGATCGCCGCCAACAGGCCGCCGGCTGCTGTCCTGGCGACGGCCCTGCGCCGCGAGCTGGGATCGGAGGGGGTCCCGGTGATCACCGAACACGGCCGCTTCGGCACGGTGGCGGTGGAGCTGCACCTGCCGGAGGGCGGCGTGTGGTTGCTGGATCTGGCGTCGGCCCGGCAGGAGCACTACCCGGCACCGGCGCAGAATCCGGTGGTGCGGCTGGGCCGGCTGGAGGACGATCTGGCCCGGCGTGATTTCAGCGTGAACGCCATCGCCCTGCTGCTCGCTGCCGATGGCCGCGGCGTGCACCTGCTGGATCCCCACGGCGGTCAGCCGGATCTGCAGGCCCGGCGGCTGCGGCTGCTGCATGCCGGCAGCCTCACGGATGATCCCACTCGCCTGCTGCGGGCTGCCCGCTATGCCGCCCGTCTGGGGTTCGACCTGGATGCCGCCAGCCTGGATCAGGCGCAGTCCACTCTGGCGGCCTGGCCCTGGCCCTGGCGACCGGGCGATCCCCCCGGCCAGGCGCCCCCGGCCCTGGGTACACGGTTGCGGATGGAGCTGGAGCTGCTGCTGCAGCGGGAGCCCTGGCGCCCGGCCCTGACGGTCCTGCAGGCCTGGGGTGGGCTCAGCCTGCTGGATGCGGCCCTGCAGGGCGATGCCACCTGGCGGCGACGCCTGGTGTGGGGGCAGCGCGCTCAGCTGCCTGCCATGGCGGTGCTGCTGGCTGGTGCAGCCCAGCCCCTGGCTGTGGCGGAGCGGCTGCAGCTGCCCCATCGGGAGCACAAGCTGTTGGCGCAGGGGCTGGCGCTGCGTCAACGGCTGGCGGCGGCTTCAGCCCTGCCGCAAAGCCCTTCCGCCTGGTGTGCGCTGTTGGAGGCACCGGGCCTGTCGCCCGAGGCGGTGGCTCTGGCCCTGGCTGCCGGCCTTCAGCCCCGCGGGCCGCTGCTGCGTTGGTTTCTGCACTGGCGCCATGTCAAGGCACCACTGGATGCGGCGGCGTTGATGG
>JBJTHL010000171.1:0-9637 GCA_046094445.1 Vulcanococcus sp. | reverse complement strand
TGGTCTTAGTTTAGTGTTAAAACATCTGCCTTCCATGCTGATGATGCGGTTTCGATTCACGCTGCGCGGTTGTTTTTAGTCTGGTGCTGGCCCGTTGGGCGCCGGGGTGATTCGGCCGGGTGCCTGCCGCGCAGCAGCGGTTCGGCCACCAGCAGCAGCAGGCTCCGGGCGGCCAGCTGGGTGTGTCGGTTCGGTTCAGGGCTGTGGAGCGGCGCGGGCTGGGCCGGAAGGTCGTGGCCGGGGGGCTGGGCGGTGTCGATCACCCGCAGCCAGCCCGCCGGGCAGGCCGGCCGTTCGAAGCTCATCGGCTGGTGGTAAGCGTTCAGTCCACACCAGAGCAGCGGCAGATCCTGGTGGTCGTGCAGGCTCCAGGCCAGGGTGTGCGACCAGGCAGCCCAGTCTGGGTTGCCCAGCTCCACACCATGCCATTCGCGGTGGAGGTGCCCCGGTTGATCGATCCGCAGGGCCCGTCCTTCCTGGTGGGGTAGCTCCGGGTTCAGTAGCGGTGCCAGGTGCTGGCGCAGCTGGATCAGCCGGCGCACGAACAGCTTCAGGGCCTGGTCGCCGGCATCGGGCTGCCAGTGCATCCAACCCAGCGGATTGTTCTGGCACCAGGCGTTGTTGTTGCCCCCCTGGCTGCGGCGGACCTCATCGCCCATCAGCAGCATCGGCACCCCTGGCGCCAGCAGCAGTGAGCTCAGCAGATTGCGCAGCTGGCGCTCCCGCAGGGTTGCCACGGCCGGGTCGCTGCTGGGCCCCTCGGCGCCATGGTTCCAGCTGTTGTTGTGGTTGTCGCCGTCGCGGTCGTCTTCACCGTTGGCGAGGTTGTGCTTGCGGTCGTAGCTCACCAGATCCGCCAGGGTGAAGCCGTCGTGGGCCGTCAGGAAGGTGATGCTGCGGCCCAGGGCCGCCGGCCGGCCGCCGAACAGATCCGGACTGCCCGCCAACCGCTGGCCCATGGCCCAGCAGCTGCGCTCATCGGCCTTCCAGAAGCGGCGTAGATCGTCGCGGAAGCGGCCGTTCCAGGTGCCGATGCGGCGGGCCGGGAAGTCCGCCAGGCGGTAGAGGCCGCCGCAATCCCAGGGTTCACTCACCAGCTTGAGATCCGCCAGCTCTGGATCGGCTTCGATCGCTTCGAACAGGGGCGGTTGATCCAGCGGCGCCAGCTCCTCGCCGCGGCTCAGGGCGATGCCCAGATCGAAGCGGAAGCCATCCACCCCCAGCTCCAGGGCCCAGCAGCGCATCGATTCCAGAATCAGGCGGCGCACCAGGGGGCGGTTGGCGGCGATTGAGTTGCCGCAGCCGCTCACGTCCAGGTAGTCACCTTTGGCGTTCTGGTGGTAGTAGAGGCGGTCGTCGATGCCGCGCCAGCTGAGGGTGGGACCCGCCTGATTCCCCTCGCAGGTGTGGTTGTAGACCACATCCACCAACACCTCCAGCCCGGCCCGGTGGCAGGCCATCACCAACTGGCGCACCTGGTTGCGGATCTGCAGGGGGTCGTCTCCCTGCTGGTAGGCGTGGTGCGGCGCCATCCAGCTCAGGGGGCTGTAGCCCCAGTAGTTCAGGCGTCCTGCCGGGGCATCGTGGGGGTCGAAGGCCATCACCGGCAGCAGTTCCACCGTGGTGATGCCCAGGTCCTGGAGGTAGGGAATGGCGTCGATCAGCCCCAGGTAGGTGCCCTGTCGCTCCGGCGGCACCGGGCTGCCGGGCCCGCGGCTGAAGCCGCCCACATGCAGCTCATAGATCACCGAGCGCTGCCAGCTGTGGCGCGGCCGCGGTGCGGCGTCAAAGTCAAAGCGATCCCGCTCCGTCACCACCCCCTTGAGGCAGCTGGCGGTGTTGGGCGTCGCCCCCAGGGCGTCGACCCGGCGGTAGACGTCCCAGCCGCTGATGGCGCGCGCGCAGGGATCCAGCAGCAGCTTGGAGGGGTTGAAGCCATGGCGCCCGGGCTGCAGCAGTCCGAACACGCGGTAGGCGTAGCAGGTGCCGATGCCGACCCCTTCCACCTCCACATGCCAGTGGTCTCCGGAGCGGTGATGGCCATCGAGCTCCACCACCCGCTGGGGTTCGGGGTCGTTGGCGTGGGCGAACAGCAACAGCTCCACGTGGGTGGCCAGTGGTGCCACCAGGGAGAAGTTGACCCCTCGGCTGGTGGGGCTGGCCCCCAGGGGCCAGGGGTGTCCCAGATGGATGGTTGCCAACGAGGCGGGCCGGCTGCTGCCTCAAGCTAGGGCTGAGGATCGAGGACGGTCTGTGTTGGCTGTGGCGGGAGGGCTGTTGGCTGTGATCGAACCGCTGTGGGCCGGGTCGGGAGGCGCAGGCCGATGCTGAGCAGTGCGCCGCAGGAGGCCGGGCGTCCGCCCCGGGAGGTTCGGCCCGGGCTTTGGTTGTTCGCCCCCAATCGCGACAGCCAGGGGGGCAGCGCCTGGTGGCTGGACCATCCCGGCCCAGGCGCCGCCACCGGTGTGCTGATCGATTGCCCCGCTTGGACCGAGGCCATCCTGGCCTTCCTGCAGGCCAGGGGGGTGGGGCGCCTGGTGCTGACCGGCCGTCTGGGGCATGGCCGCACGCGCCGTTTTCAGGACGCCCTCGGCTGGCCGGTGACGGTGCAGGAGCAGGAGGCCTATCTGTTGCCGGGGGTGCAGCAGCTGCAGGGCTTTGCCGGTGAGCTGGAGCTGTGGGATGGGCTGCGCCTGCTCTGGACCCCCGGCCCGAGCCCAGGGGCCTGCGTGCTGCTGGCGGAGGCCGCCAACCCCAGCGACGCCCTGCTGTTCTGCGGCCGCCTGCTCAGTCCGCTGGCGCCAGGCCAGGCGGGGCCACTGCGCACCAGCCGCAGCTTTCACTGGCGGCGCTGGCTGCAGAGCCTGGAGCGGTTGCGGGCCTGGCTGCCGCCGCAGACGCCCGGCTGGTTGGCCAGCGGCGCCGGCCTTGGGGCCCTGCGGGGGGAGGCCTTGATCGGTTCGGCGCGGGGCCTGCTCGATGACCTCGATCTCACGGCCCTGGCCCAGCAACAGCCCGCTTGAGGGCCGGCTGCGGCACCATTTGGCAAGAAAACCCCCAGATCCTTGTCGTTGTGCGGTGTTTGTAGGTTGCCGACCTCACCTGAGCCCCATACCATTGGCGCGCTGAAACCAGTGGCGGTCGGTGTTGCCGATCCGCCCGGCCGCTACTGAACCCAGAAGGTTTTCCCACCCAATGAACAAAGCAGACCTCGTTAACCACGTCGCTGCCCGCACCGAGCAGACCAAGACCGACGTTGCCCAGGTGGTCGATGCCCTGATCGACACCATCATCGATTCGGTGGTTGAGGGCAAGAAGGTGTCGATCCTGGGCTTCGGTTCCTTCGAGCCCCGCGAGCGCTCCGCCCGCCAGGGCCTCAATCCCAAGACCGGCGACAAGATCAAGATTCCCGCCAAGCGCGTGCCCGCCTTCACCGCCGGCAAGCTGTTCAAGGACCGCGTGCAGGGCTGAGGCCTGGCCCATCCGCCACGGTTCACGGCGATCAGCGGCCTGCGGGCCGCTTTTTTGTGGGTGTGCCCTGGTGGCAGCCTGGATGCCGTGGAGCCCATTGTTCTGCCGGAGGGGTTGCGGCGTCAGCTGGCCGCGGGGGAGGCCAGGCGCCGCGCCGCTGGCGTGCGCGGGCGCTATGCCCCCTCCCCCACCGGCCCGCTGCACCTGGGCAACCTGCGCACGGCGCTGATCTCCTGGTTGATCACGCGCCTGCAGGGGGGGGAATGGCTGCTGCGCATCGACGATCTCGATACACCGCGCAACCGCCCGGGTGCTGAGGCGGCGATCCTGGCGGATCTGCGTTGGCTGGGCCTCGATTGGGATGGGCCGCTGATCCGCCAGAGCGAGCGGCGGGGGCTGTATGCCACGGTGCTCTCCAGCCTGCGGCGTGGTGGCTGCCTCTACCCCTGCCGCTGCAGCCGCCGATTGCTGGCGGATGTCTCCGCACCCCATGGCCAGGCCCCGGTGTATCCCCGCTTCTGCCGTGGCCGTCCGCCGGCCTGGGGCCTCCAGGACGGACGCCTGCCCAGCTGGCGCCTGGCCCTGGAGCCGGGTGATCTGCGCTGGCAGGAACAGGTGGCCGCCCCCGGCTGCCTGGATGCCACCGAGGCGGTGGGCGATGTGGTGCTGCGCCGCGCCGATGGGTTTCTGGCCTACCACCTGGCGACGGCGGTCGATGAGCTCTGCCTGGGGATCAGCGATGTGGTGCGCGGTGTGGATCTCTGGGCCTCCACCGGGCCGCAGGTGGCGGTGATGGAGCGCCTGGGGGGCGCACCGCCGCGGTTCTGGCATCTGCCGCTGTGGCGCGATGGCGAGGGCCGGCGGCTCTCCAAGCGCGACGGCTCCCAGGGATTGGAGGCCCTGCGCCAGGCGGGCCTGGATGGCCCTGGGGCCCTGGGTCAGCTGGCGGCCAGCCTGGATCTGGTGCCCCCCGGCAGTCGCGTGAGCAGCGCCGAACTGGCCCAGCAGCTCAGCCTCGCCTCGCTGGCCGACCACTTGAAGGGGCGCCTGCGGCCAAGCCCGGCGGCAACGGCCGAGGCTTAACAAAGGTTTCGGGATCAAAGGCGTCCGGGCGGCCCACACTGAGGCCAGTCGAGGAGCAGCCCATGGATCGTTGTCCGGACTGCGGCGGCAGTGGCGTGTTGCGCACCGATGCAGCGGGCTATCGCACCTGCCTGGCCTGTGTGGGGCAGGGGACTCTTCCACGCTTTGATGTGGCCGGATTCAGCTCGGCACTCGCGGCTGCGGCAGACCAGGCCGCTGTGCTTCGCCGCCGGTCGGGGCTCAGCGCTTGGTCTTCTGGCGGATGATGAAGAAGGCGGTGGTGGCCACCACCAGCAGCAGGGGGGCGGTGGTCAGCAGCAGCAGCGCAACCGCGCTCCAGTCGGTATACATCGCATCAGGCACGCAAGCGCCCACCATTCTTTCAGGTCGGCCCATGGCTCCCTTGCCTTCTGACACCATCTGTTGGCGCCGGCTCTGCCGGGGTGGGTTGTTCGGCTCGGCTCTGCTGGTTCTGCTGGGGCTGGGGCTGCCCGCCCGGGCAGGCGTGGTGTTTCAGAACTGCCAGCCCGCGCCCGGTGGCGGCGTCAGCTGCGACACCCGTCCCACCGGCAACACCCTGGCTGACGACGAGGCCGCCCGCTATGGCCTCTTCGATGAAGCCAGCCCCGGCTGGGCCGAGTTCGATCCCTATGAGGGCTACGACGACATGTTCGGCGGCAACTGGACCTGATCAGCAGATGCGGGGCAGCTGATCGCCCCGGCTCAGCTCCATTGGCCTGAGCACCCCGAGGGCCCCGCGCAGGCTCACGGGGTGGAGCTGCTCCAGGGGGGGCGCCCCGGCCAGCGGCGCCGTCACGGTGCCGATCCAGCGGGCTTCCGGCTGGAAGCGCCGCGGTTGTGCGAGGGCCGCCTCCGCCTGGGGGGTGGGCAGCAGCACCACCATCCGCCCTTCGTTGGCCAGGCTGAGCGGGTCGAGCCCCAGCAGCCCGCAGGCGCCGTCCACCGCGGGATGCAAGGGGATCGCCTCCTCCTCCAGTTCGATCTGGCAGTTGGCGGCACGGGCGATCTCCTCGATGGCGGCCGCCAGCCCCCCGCGGGTGAGGTCGCGCAGGCAGTGGAGCTGGAGCCCGGCCGCCAGCAGGGCCTGCACGGGCTCCAGCAGTGGCGCCAGGTCGCTGGTCAACGGAGCCTCCAGCCCCAGCTCCGCCCGGGCCGCCAGGATCGCCAGGCCATGGCGGCCCAGATCGCCGCTCACCAGCACCGCATCCCCCGGCTGCACACGGCCGGGGTGGATCTCCAGGCCCGGCTGCAGCTGGCCGATGGCGCTGGTGTTCCTGTTGGCGATCCCGCTGGTGCTGCTGCTAGGGCGGCCGGCCCCTCAGCTCCAGCCCAGCAGGCGCGCGCCCTGAAAGAACACAAAGCAGCTCACCCAGGCCAGCAGCAGCGACCAGCCCACACTCAAGGCCGTGAACCCGGCCTGTTTCGACTCGCTGCGGATCACCGCCACCGTGGAGAGGCAGGGGGTGTACAGCAGGGTGAACAGCATGAAGCTGAGGGCCTGCGGGGTGCTCACATCGGCGGCGATCGCGCGGCCCAGGGCGGCGGGATCAGCCTGGCCGTAGATCACCGCCAGGCCCCCCAGCACAATCTCCTTGGCGATGAAGCCGAACACCAGGGCAACGCTGAGGTGGGGGCTGATGCCAATCGGATCGAGCACCGGCTCCAGCAGTGCACCCAGCCGGCCGGAGAGCGAGAGGGAGGACGCCGGCTCCACGCCGAAGGGCAGGTTGTTGAGCAGCCACACCGCCACAACGCCCCAGATGATGAAACGGCGCGACCAGAACCAGAAATGCTTCACCTCGCTCCAGGCGCGGGTGACCATCTGGCGGACGGTGGGCAGCCTGTAGGGGGGGAGCTCCAGCACCAGGGGTTCCTGGCTGGGGAAGCGCCCGCGGAACAGCAGGGCCGTGAGCACCGCCGCCAGGAAGCTCATCAGATAGATCCCGAAGATCACCAGCCCGCCCTGGCGGGGGCCAAAGAACGTCGCCGCCATGAACAGGAACACGTTCAGCCGCGCCGAGCAGAGCGAGAACGGGATGATGAGCATGGAGAGCAACCGCAGGCCGCGATCGCGCATCACCCGGGTGCCGAGGATCGCCGGCACGTTGCAGCCGAAGCCCATCAGCGCCAGCACGAAGCTGCGGCCATCCAGCCCCAGCCGTTCCATGAAGGCGTCCATCAGATAAGCCGCTCGGGAGAGATAGCCGCTGTCCTCCACAACGCCCATCGCCAGGAAGAACAGGGCAATCACCGGCAGGAAGGCCGCCACGGTGCCCAGCCCTTGCCAGAGGCCCTCCATCAGAAATCCCTGCAGAAAGGGTGGCAGTGGCGTCAGCAGCGGCCGCAGCAGGTGTTGGCCGATGGTGTCGAGCACTCCCGCCAGGCCTTCCTGAATCGGCACCCCCAGGGCGTAGATCAGCTGGAACATCAGGGCCATGGCCCCGAAGAACAGGGGCAGCCCCAGGAGCGGATGCAGCAGCACCCGGTCGAGCCGGCGGGTCCAACGGTCGCGCCATTGGGGGGGCAGTTGCACCGCTGCGGCCACCAGTTCCGCCTGGCGGGTCTCGAGCTGCGGATCCACCGCCGCCAGCTTCGCCTCCAGATCGCTCAGGGATGGGGCGGTTGGTGTGTCGCTCGGTGCTGGCAAGGTCCGCCGCAGTTCCTGCTGCAGCAGGGCAATCCCTCGGCCGTATTTCGCACTGAGCAGCACCACCGGCAGCCCCAGGGCGCGCTGCAGGTTCGCTGTCTGAATCTCCACGCCGAAGCGGCGCGCTTCGTCGGCCATGTTCAGCACCACCAGCGCCGGCAGCCCGAGGGCCTGCACCTGCAGGGCGAGGCGCAGCTGACGATCGAGCTGGCAGGCGTTGAGCACTACCAGCACCAGATCCACGGCTGTGCTCTCGAGGAAGCGCCGCACGAGCACCTCGTCATCCGAGTGACCGCGCAGGTCGTACAGCCCGGGCAGGTCCACCAGCTGCAGCAGGCGCCCATCGAGGCTGAGCTCGGCCTGCATCAGATCCACGGTCAGTCCGGGCCAGTTGCCGATGTGGGCATGGCTGCCGGTGAGCCGGTTGAACAGGGTGGACTTGCCCGTATTAGGCATGCCCAGCACGGCGATCGTGCTCACGCTGCCAGCACCACACAACGGGCATCGCGGCGCCGCAGCATCAACTCGGTCATGCCGACCCTCACGTGCAACGGGCCCGACCACCAGCCTCGTCGCAGCACCTGCACCGGCTGGCCAGGGCGCAGACCCATCGCCTCCAGCCGCCGGCAGAGGCTGGCATCGGCGCTCACGGAGGCCACCACGGCTGTGGCTCCCTTGGGCAGATCCGCCAGCTGGCGCGCGGTTCGCATCTGAACTTATTTATTGAGAATGAGTTTCAATATCCTACGCCTTGTTGTTCGATTGCTTGCGGGCTGGGGTTGGCGAATCTGACTACGCTGCGGGCACGGCGCGATCTGGCCGATGCTGCACTTCTGGTCTCCTGGGCTGGATCCGGCCCACCCCAACGCCTGTACGCAGCCCGAGCGCTACGTGATTCAGCTGCTCGAGCGCGGCACCTATCTGGCGGTGGGGGCCGATGGCCAACGGCTTGTGGAGGTGGTGGAGCCGCAGCAGGCCCATCTGTTTCACGCCCACGAGGCGGCTGTTCGCGCAGCGCTCGAGCTCAACGCCGAGGGGCGCGGGCCGGTGGACGTGGTGAAGCTGGAACTGGACGTCGGCTAGGCGGCCTGGCCTGGCAGGGCGCAGCGCGGGTGCGCGATCAGGCCGTGGGCCACGGTCTGAGGATCCTCCTGGGGATCCAGCCAAGCGGAGCAGTGCAGGTCGCCGGGCTGGCCGTCGTCGGGGTCGCACCAGCCCTCCAGCTGGGTGCGGCCGCCCAGCATCACCAGCTGGAAGGTCCAGTCGTGGCGGGCGTTGATGGCAAAGGTGCTGGCCATGGCGCGCACCTCCAGGGGGCAAGGGACACCGGAAGCATTCCCCGTGTGCTCCCTGGCGCCAGCGAGCGGGCGCGGTTCGTGAGCTGGCCGTTCAGCTGGTTGACTCAGCTGCCCACCAGACGCCCATCCTCGAGCTGGATGATGCGATCGGCGATGTCGAGCACCTTGTTGTCGTGGGTGACCATCACAATCGCCGCCTGCCGCTGAGCGGCCAGCTGCCGGAACAGCTCCAGCGGCGCGGCTGGGGCCCTGGGGGTGGAGAGGTCACGGGATGTCTGCCACAACCGGCTGGTTTGTTCGCCGTTCGAGCCGTCGCCAGTGCCGGCGAAGGGCGTCGGCCAGCACGATCAGGATCGGTGCCAGCAGCAGCCAGCCCAGCAGTTCGGCTGGGAAGGGTGCCATGGCGAACATGCGGCCCAGGGCCGGCACGCGCACCAGGGCGCTGAGCAGCAGCAGTTCAGCGGCGATGCCGATCCAGAGCATCGCGTTGGGTTCCCGCAGGGTGCGGCCGATGGAGCGCCATTCGCTGCGGCAGGTGAGCAGCACACCCACCTGGCTCAGCACGATCGTGGTGAAGGCCGCGCCCGAGGCCTGCAACTGCAGGGTCTGCAGGGCGGCGGGGGCGCTGTGGTTGAGCAACTGCGGCGCCAGGGCCTGCAGCTGCGGCAGCGACACGCCCGCCCGCAGCCAAACCAGCAGATAGGCCCCCATGGCGAAGGCCGCCTCCAGCAGGCCAAGGAATAGGTACGCGCGTTGCAGCACAGCCCCATCCAGCAGCGGAGCCTGGCGCGGCCGCGGCGGTTGCTGCATCAGGCCCGGTTCCGGTTGCTCCGCCCCCAGCCCCAGGGCGGGCAGCACATCGGTGCCGAGATCCACCGCCAGGATCTGCATCACCGTGAGGGCCGCCGGGATGCGCAGGGTCACCATCGCCAGGAACGGCGTGGCCTCCGAGAGGTTGGCAACCAGGATGTAGGTGATGAACTTGCGGATGTTGCTCACCACGCCGCGGCCGTAGCGCACCGCTTCCACGATCGTGGCGAAGTTGTCGTCGAGCAGCACGATGTCGGCGGCTTCGCGGGCCACATCCGTGCCGCTGAGCCCCATGGCCAGCCCCACA
>JBJTHL010000170.1:0-4486 GCA_046094445.1 Vulcanococcus sp. | reverse complement strand
ATCGCCCGCACCGCCTGCACGCGCATGGCTGGGCGGCCCAGGCCACTGCGGCTCTGGAGCAGCGGCACCGTGTTCCGCAGCGGCCAGAGCGATTCCGGCCAGCACCGGCTGGAAGAAGGCCTGCAGAGCGGTGTGGAACTGCTCGGTGCCGCTGGTGCGGAGGCCGGCGTCGGCGATGCCGAGCTGTTGCGCGTTCTGCTGGCGTGCCTGCGGCAGCTGGGCATCGGCGCGGCGCACGGGCCCACGCTGCTGGTGGGCCATCACGGCGTGCTCACGGCACTGCTGGATCAGGTGCCGGCGGCGCAGCGCACAGCCACTCGCAAGGCGCTGATCAGCTACGACCCACTGGCCCTGTCGGACCTGGAACTGCCGGCTCATCACCGCCAGGTGCTGCAGCAGCTGATGCGGCTGCGTGGCGAGCCGGACAAGGTGCTCTACCAACTGGAACAGCAGCTGGGCCCCTCGGCCCTGCTGGAGGAGTTGGCCGGCACCCTGGCGATCGTGGCGCCGGTGGCGGCAGCCCAGGGGGTGCGTCTGCAGCTGGATCCCAGTTTCCAACCGCATTTTGATCTCTATGACGGCCTGGTGCTGAAGCTGGTGTGCCGCGGCGCTGAGGCACCGCAGGCCATCGCCAGCGGCGGCCGCTACGACGCACTGGTGGGTCGCTTCGGCGGTGCAGCGGCGGGGCTGGGGTTCAGCTTCGATGTGGAGGCCCTGCGGGATCTCCTGGGCACGGAGGCCACGGCACCCCAGCGTCCGACCCTCACCCTGGTGGCCTATGCGGGCCAGGCACAGCTCGCGGCGGCCCTTGATGCCCTGGAGGGCCTGCACGGTGCCGGGGAACGGGCAGAGCTGCTGCCTCAACCCTGCGCATCAGCAGCGGCTGCGGAAGCGATCGCGGCCGAACGGGGCTGCAGCGTGGCTCGCTGGCTGGGGCCCACTGCCTAGGATCCACGCCTGATCTGCGATTGGTTCATGGCCCACACGATCGTCACCGACGTCTGCGAAGGCGTGGCCGATTGCGTGGATGCCTGTCCAGTGGCCTGCATCAACCCCGGCAGCGGCGCCAATGCCAAGGGCACGGCGTTCTATTGGATCGATTTCGATACCTGCATCGATTGCGGCATCTGCCTGCAGGTGTGCCCGGTGGCAGGCGCGATCGTGCCGGAGGAAAAGCCCGATCTCCAGCGCGCCGGCTGAGCGCGCCGTGGTGAGCCAGCAGCCTGAGAAGCCTGTTTGGATCCTGCGGGATGACGGCGGCACTGATGGCATCGCTGGCCGCAGCTATGCCAGTTACGACGAGGCCCATGCCGTGCTGGAGCGCTATTACGCCGATCTCTGCTGCTCAGATGATCGCGAGTATTACCGGATCGTGGAGCAGACGAGCTGACTGGGAGCAGACCAGCTGATGGAGGGTCGCGCTCAGGGCTGTGGTGAGGCGAGTTGCTGGCGACTCTCCGCCTTCCACAACCGCCAGCGCACCTGCAGACCGCGGGGGGCATCCACCACGATCGGCAGACTCACGCTGTAGGGCACGAGGGTGGGTGGCCCGGCCAGGCTCACGAACCCCTGGCGCCGCGGGGCTCCGGGAGGGCAGGCCATACGGGTGGAGGCTGTGGTGCTGCCGCCGCTGACGCGATACAGCGTGGCGCCCCAGCCGGGAACGCTCTGCGCCTGAATCTCCCCCTGCAGACGCTGCAGGTTGCAATCGAGGGTCTGCTCACGCCCCACCAGCAGCTCCACGCGCCAGTCGGCCGGATCGGCTGAGAGGGAGGGATCGGGGCTGGGCCGCAGCACCCCAGGCAACTGAATCACCCAGCGCACCGTTCCTGCTGGGGCAGGGGGATAACCGCTGAGGTCGAGCCGTGGGATCGCCAGGGCTGGCAGGCTGCTGGGCAGCACGGCGAGGGCGGTGAGCAGCGGCAGGAGACGAGGCAGAGGGCCCACGGGCATGGCAGCTGGTGTGCCCCACAGGATGGTGGGGATATGGTTGCCAGTCAGCCTGGTGCTGGCAGCAGAGGCCGGGGCCGGGAGCCGTTGTCCTGCCCTGCAGGACCGTCACGATGCCTTGCTGCAGCGGGCGCACCAGGCGGAGGTGGCGCTGGTGCAGGCGCAGCGCCGCCGGCTCTGCCCGAATCTGGAGCAGCTGGCGGAACAACTGCAGGCCACGCCCCAGCCAGCACTGGACCTCGGGGCCTACAGGCTGGATTTCGGGGCCTACAGCCAGTGCCGCCAGCGGGCTGAGCAGGCGCTGGCGCGGCAGCGTCCGGTGCTCTACCGCAATCCCCAGGGGCTGCCGTACTACACCGGAGGGAGCGCAGCTCGCCCGCCAGGCTGCTGCTCTGCAGGCCAACGATCCCGGGGGTTGCCGGGGGGGTCAGGTCCGACCCGACCCACCACCCGGCTGCGAAGCCGTGAAGCTGGCCCACAGCCAGGCGAGCAGGGTCAGCACCGCTGCCCCGAAGGCCAGGATGGCAATCAGCAGATCGGGGCGCTCCATGGTGGCATTGTCACCGACGGCTCCGGTTGCCAAGGCCCTGGTGGATACCGCGTCAGCGAATCCTGGCCGGCCAGTAGGGTTGCGGCACTTCGAGGCAGAGCCGCAGCGTTCTGGCAGCGCCAGCGGTTCAGGCCCCCTGAACGCTTGACCCCACCGATTGAATGGCGCCGCGTGCTGCACGCACTCGGACCGGTTGTGATTGGCCTGTGCCACCTGGGCTGCTGCCTGCTGCTGTTCAGCGGATTGGGCTGGGCCGCTGGCCTGTGGGCGCTGGCCCTGTATCTGCTGCGGATGCTGGCCACCACGGCGATCTACCACCGCCTGATCGCCCATCGCAGCTATCAGGCCCCGCGCCTGGTGTGGTGGCTGGGCTCGGTGGTGGCGGCCTCCGCCGGTCAGATGGGGCCGAGCTGGTGGACGGCGCACCATTTGCAGCATCACCGCCACGTGGACACGCACCACGACCCGCACACACCACTGCGTGCTGGCAGCCGCTGGCGCGGTTTCATGCATGCCCAGTTCGGCTGGCTGCTGTCGGCCGGCTTCCACCCCAGCGAACTGCCCGCCCATGTGGAGGCGGATCCCGTGCTGCGTTGGATCGATCGGCTGCATGTGCTGCCGGTGCTGGCACTGGCCTGGGTGTCGTGGAGCGTGGGTGGTGTGGAGGGCCTCGGGGCCTTCTGCCTGAGCACCACGGTGCTGTTCCATGCCGTTGCCAGCGTGAATTCCGTAGCCCATCTGAGCGGTACGCAGCCATTCGCCACCGACGACGCCAGCCGCAACAACTGCTGGGTGGCCCTGCTCACCCTGGGAGAGGGTTGGCACAACCTGCACCACGCCTTCCAGGGGTCGGTGCGTCAGGGGCTGAGCGTGCATCAGGGTCAGGTGCAGTTGCTGCCCGATCCCACCTACCGCTTCATCCGCCTGCTGGAACGGCTGGGGTGGGCCCAGCGGCTGCGCATCCCCAGCACCCACGCCCTGCTGGCCCGAGCAGCGGGCTGACTCCAGCCTGGTGCAGGCGAGCCTGTGTTGCTGCGGCGCGTTGCCGTGTACCTCCCCCACTGCCATCACCCGTGCCTGAGACCAGCTCTGCCTCCACTCGGTTGCCGCCTGATGGGTGGCGTGATGGCTTGTGGAGGCGGCTGGGCCCCATCGTCGCTCTTGCCGCATCGCAGCTGCCCATGGGGGCCCTGGCCGCACCGCCGGTGCAGTTGCAGCTGCGCCCGAGCCTGGAGCGCTTCAGCAGTGGTGATCCGATCTGGTGGCTGGAGGTTCGCCAGGGAACTCGCGTGCTGCAGCGCTGGGCGGCCGCCACCGGTCTGCCCAGCATGCAGAGAGCCGATCGCAGTGGGTCGCCCGGCAACGGCGCCCCGCTGCCGCCTGGGGCCTATGCCGTGGGCAAGCCCGAGCCGTGGAACGCCGATCTCTGGATCGGCCTGGAGCCGTTGTTCGCCACACGACGCAGCGGGCTGGGCATCCACCACTGTTTCCCCGGCGTTGGCTGCATCTGCCTGCCCCAACGACCCCAGCTCGACCAGTTGGCCGCGCAGATCCGCCGGCATGGCATCCGCCGCCTCGAGGTGCTGCCGCGCTGAAGGTCACGCCGCCCAGATCTCCTCCAGATCCAGCACGAGCTCCGGCAACACGTCGCCGGCCTCCGGGCGCACCGCGGCGGCAGCGGGGCTCAACACCGACCCATCAGCGAGGCGAAAGCCGGTGGAGCTGTCGAACAGCTCCCAGCCTCCCCGTAGATCAGCCCAGGATTGCAGCCGGGTCAGCAGGCGTGTGTTGCGGCGACCGGTCTCGCCTCCGGTGGGGGTCATCGTGATCAGCTGGCCATCGGCTGCGAGCTGTTCCAGGTGTGCTTCGAAGGCACCTGCCTCTTCTGCGAAAGCCTGCACGTGGGTCTGGCCCACCTGAACCGCATGGAACGTCTGGCGACGCGCCAAGCTGCCTGAGTCGTGACGCCCCTATCCATGTCTGTTC
>JBJTHL010000169.1:0-6434 GCA_046094445.1 Vulcanococcus sp. | reverse complement strand
GAACTCGGCTGTGAAACGCTGCAGCGCCGACGATATTTGGGGGGTAGCCCCCTGAGAAAATAGGTCGATGCCAGGTAAAACCTTCTTGCTCTGATGCTAAGCGGTGTGAGTGTGCTCTCCAGCAGCTCCCCGCACAGCACGAGAAAGCCACCCCAAGGGGTGGCTTTTTTGTTGGGAGTTGGCAAGGGGTACGGCCCCCGCTCAGGAGCGGTGGACATGAACCTGGTGCCAGCGGCCGTTCTGCTGCTGCCAGATCCGCGTCTCGCAGCAGCTGGCTGTGACCGCCTCGCCGTTCACCAGGCGCTGGGTGAGGCGGGTGTAGCTCAGCACCACCGCTTGATCGGACAGCCAGCGCAGGTGCGGGCGCGCCATCGAGACATTCACGGGACCGCTGGGGGCGTCGCCGGCGGGTAGCTCGAAGTAGTAACGGTGGAAGGGCAGCCCTTCGGCGAGGACGCCGTTGGTTTCCGCTTCGAAGCAGCTCAGATCCTGGCTGCAGGTGCTGGCGTAGGTGTCCCAGTCGCCACGTACGACGCTCTCCAGCATCGTCTGATTGATCTGGAGGATCTCGCGATCACGATCCGTGAGCGTCATCGGGGAGGGTCAGCTGGCTGTAATCGCTGATCCTCGCAAAGGGGCCGTTGTCACGGCTGGGGTTGCCGTCCCGGTCGCTGAACAGGCAGGCCATGCCAGCGGTGGCGGCAGCGTGCAGTTCCGCGAGGGCATCACTGATGAACAGCACGGCGCTGGCCTCGCAACCCATGGCAGCGGCAATCCCGCGGTAGCTCGATCCCTCGTGTTTGCTGCCACTGCGGGTGTCGAACCAGTGGCTGAACAGCTGGCAGAGGTTTCCGGCCTGGGTATGGCCGTACAGGAGCTGCTGCGCCGGCACCGAGCCCGAGGAGTACACCGCCAACACCAGGCCCTGCTGCTGCCAGCGCTGGAGTGCGGGCGGCACATCGGCAAACAGGGGCGCCACCAGCGCACCGCTGGCATAGCCGGTGCGCCAGATGCGGCCCTGCAGATCCTTGAGGGCGGTGAGCTTCACGTCGTTGGCGATCAGCCAATCCAGATAGGGCAGAACCCGTTCGGCAGGCGTTGTTGCAGGGCTGCAGCCTGCCAGCAACGCCTGCGCAGCTGGGTGGGGATCGGCGCGCCAGGATTCGGCCACATCGTCCAGCAGCGCCGCGACCTCCGGTGTGTGGCCATGGGCCCTGAGATAGCCCCCCATCTGCTGGCGGGCGTAGGGGAACAACACCTCCGCCACGAAGCTCACAGGGCAGGTGGTGCCTTCGATGTCGAGCAGGAGGTGGCTGATCGCCATCGGTGCAGCGGGGTGGTGTTGGGACGTGCGCGGCGGTGTTCAGGCCTGAGGGTGTGCGGTTCGGCCGCTGAGGGCCTGCAGCAGCAGCTGGCGCCAGCGCTGCTCCAGCAGGAATTCCAGAATCTCCAGATGCCGTTCGGCGGTGCTCAGGTCGCGGCCCCAGGCATAGAGGCCATGGCCCCCGATCAGCAGCCCCTGGGGGGCGTCGGGCAACAGGGGAGCGGCTCGCTGCGAGAGGCGATCGAGGTTCTGGTCGTTATCCAGCACCGGCAGGTGCACCCGAGTGGCGTGGGTGGTGATGCCCTCGAGGCCCTTGAGCATCTCCAGGCCGGCCAGCTGGAGCTGGCCGGCGCTGGCCGGCTGCTGCGTGCCGGCGCCGGCCTGTTCCAGCGCCCATTGTGACAACAGCGTGCCGGCCTGGGAATGGGTGTGCAGCACCGCGCCGGCCTGGCAACAGCGCACGATGGCCAGGTGCAGGGCCGTTTCGGCGCTGGCCTTGCCGTTGCCTTGCAGCACCTGGCCGCTGCCATCCACCTGGATCAGGTCGTGAGGCTGAACCTGCCCCTTGTGCACGCCGCTGGGGGCCATCAGCAGCTGCAGCGGTTCGTGGCTCAGCACGCAGCTGAAGTTGCCGCCGGTGCCATCGCACCAGCCGCGTTGATGGATCGCCGCCATGGTGCGGCTGAGGGCCAGGGCCGGATCGTGGGGCTGGGGCACGGCGGCGTTGGAGGGTGGCTTCATCATCCGCTCTGGCAGCTGGGGCACCAGTGGCTGCTGCGGCCGCCGATCCGATCGCGGAGGATGAGCGTGCCGCAACGGCGGCAGGGCTCACCGCCGCGGCGGTAGACCCAGGCGGCGTTGCCGTAATTGCCGTTGGTGCCGGTGAGGTCGCGGAAATCGCTGAACGTGGTGCCTCCGGCGCCGATGCTGGTGTGCAGCACCTCCACCAGGGCGTTGCGCAGGGTGTCCAGCCGGTGCCGGGGCAGGCGGCCGCTGGGGGTGTGCGGGGCGATGCCGCTGAGGAACAGCGATTCATCGGCATAGATATTGCCCACCCCGGCCACCAGCCCCTGGTCGAGCAGGGCGCTCTTGATGGCTCGGCTGCTGCCCTGCAGACGCTGGCGCAGGTGCTCGGCGCTGAAGGCCTCGCTGAACGGTTCTGGGCCCAGCTTCTGCAGGCCGCGGATCACGGCCTCCGGCGGTTGCCCCGGCGGGACCCACCACATCTCGCCGAAGCTGCGGGTGTCCACGAAGCGCAGCTCCTGGCCGGTGGCATTCCACAGGCGCACGCGGGTGTGGCTACAGGGCTCGCGGGGCTGCTCCAGCCACAGAAACTGACCGGTCATGCGCAGGTGCACGCCCCAATGGCCGGCGTCTTCACCGGCTTGCTCCAGGGCTGCGATCAGATATTTGCCGCGCCGCTGCCAGGCGCCCACGCGGCAGCCCTCCAGGGCACTGCAGAACAGCTCCGGATCGGGCGGCCAGGCCACGGCCCGCGCCCGCAGCACCACCACGCGGCTGATGGTGAACCGTTGCAGCTGCCGTTCCAGGCCGCGCCGCACGGTTTCCACCTCGGGAAGCTCAGGCACGGCGGGGCACAGGCAGGCAGACCGGTGACAGACACAGAGATTCGGGCTGCCACGGGCCCGGTCGGGGCTGCCCGGTCGCGGGCATTCGGGGCTGCCGCTTCGGGGCCACCCAGGCCCGCCGGCTTTGGGTGGCCGTGGGCTTGGAAGGGGTTGGAGCGCCCCTGGGCCAGCCCATCAAAATCCCCGACCTGCGGGCAGGCCGGGGATCACGGAAAAGCCGGGAGGGCTCAGGCCTTCTCGAGCTCGCTCTCGGCGAAGTTGTTGGTGTTGATGCCGCCTTCCGAGCCGCTGACGCCGTTGTAATTCACCTTTTCGAAGCGCACCACCACGGGGTAGCGGATGCCGGAGGTGTCGACCGTGGCGACGGTGCCGACTTCGTTGAACCAATAGGACTCAGGACGCTTGATGCGCACCTTGTCGCCGCGGGAGATGGCCATCGCTGCGCTGAAAAGGGGTGGCTTTCGATGGGAATGTACCCGGCTCCGGAGGGCAGGTCGGCCGGCCGTCACGAAACGTGGCACCATCGACCTTCCCGTGTGCGTTCGCCCCCATGGCCGAGGCCCCTGCTCTTCGCCTCGAGCTGCCCGATCCGGAGAGCGACACCATCAGCTCGATGGAGTTCCTCGCCCGCATCGAGGAGGCCTGGGCCATCTGCGACCGCTTCGACCTGCAGACCGAGATCTGGCGGGGCCGGATCCTCAAGGCGGTGCGCGATCGCGAACGCCGCGGCGGCGAGGGCCGTGGTGGCGGCTTCCTGCAGTGGCTCCGGGAGCAGGAGATCAGCAAGACCCGCGCCTACGCCCTGATCCAGCTGGCGGAATCGGCTGACCAGATGCTCGGCGAGGGGGTGCTGGAGGAAACCAGCGTGAACAATTTCTCCAAGCGCGCCTTCATGGAGACGGCCCAGGCCGACCCGGAGGTGCAGCTGATGATCGGCGAGGCCGCCAACGACGGTCAGCAGATCACCCGCAAGCAGGTGCGGCAGCTCACCGATGAGTTCACCGCCGCCACCAGCCCGCTGCTGCCGGAAGAGATCCGCCAGCGCACCGCCGAGAACCTGCTGCCCCCCCGGGTGGTGGCGCCCCTGGTGAAGGAGCTGGCCAAGCTGCCGGATGAGCAGCAGGACGACTTGCGCAAGGTGCTGCGCGATGAGCCGGAACTGGAGCGGGTGAAGGATGTGACCAGCACGGCCCGCTGGCTGAGCAAGGCCGCTGAAGCCGGGCTGGCGGTGCGGGCCTTTCAGCAGGGGGAGCTCGATCTGGACAAGGCCATGCAGGAGGCCCTGCGCCTCGATGCCCTCGGCCTGCTGGCCGATGCCGTAGGGCAGGCCCAGGCCCTGGAGGCGGCCGTGCTCAAGCTGCACACCAGCTGGCGGCGCCTGAACGGATTGCAGGAGCGGCTGTGGGTGGAGAGCGGCAGCAGCACCCCGCACCTGCGCGAGCTGCTCACCGCCCTGCAGACCCTCAGCGGCAACACGCTGCGGGTGTCGCTCGGGGAGCTGGCGGGCGGCAAGCGGGTGCGGCTGCAGCTGGTGGAGGAGGCCCCGGATCAACTGGCGCCGCCGCCGATCCCGGTGCTGGCCCAGGCCGGTTGAGGCGGCGGCGGTGGGCGTGAGCCCCGAGGTACCTGGTCCGGCGGAGGCGCAGCCGGCCCTGGATCCGCTCGCCCAGGCGCTGGAGGCCCATTTCGGCTGGAGCGCCTTTCGGCCGGGGCAGCGGCCGGTGATGGAGGCGATCCTGCAGGGGCGGGATTGCCTGGCGGTGCTGCCCACCGGCGCCGGCAAATCCCTCTGCTACCAGCTGCCCGCCCTGGTGCGCCAGGGGCTGGTGCTGGTGATCTCGCCGCTGGTGGCGCTGATGGAAGACCAGGTGCAGCACCTGCAGCGCCGCGGCATCGCCGCCGCCTGCCTGCACCGCGGGCTCGACCCGGAGCGGCGGCGCGACCTGCTCAACCGCTTGCGCGACAACCGTTTGCGGCTGCTCTATCTGGCGCCGGAGCGCCTGCAGGCCGAGGCCACCCGCCGGTTGCTGGAGGAGATCCACGACCAGGGCCGGCTGGTGGCGGTGGCCATCGATGAAGCCCATTGCATCAGCGCCTGGGGGCACGATTTCCGCCCCGACTACCGTCGCCTGGGGCAGCTGCGGCAGCTGTGCCCGGGGGTGCCGCTGGTGGCCCTCAGCGCCACCGCCGCTCCGCGGGTGCGGGCGGATCTGATTCGGCTGCTGGAGCTGCGGCGCCCCCTGATCCAGGTGCGCTCCGCCCGGCGCACCAACCTGGCCTATGCCATGCGCCGCCGGCCCGCCGATCCGCTGCCTCAGGTGCTGGAAGCGATCCAGCAGGCCCGTGGTGCGGTGCTGATCTACGCCCGCACCCGCCGCTCGGTGGAGAGCTGGGCCAGGCGGCTGAGCGATGCCGGCGTGGAGGCGATTGCTTATCACGCCGGGATGGATCCCGAGAGCCGGGCCCTGGCCCTCACCCACTTCCAGCAGCAGCCGGCGCCGGTGCTGGTGGCCACGGTGGCCTTCGGCATGGGGGTGGACCGCCCGGATGTGGGGCTGGTGCTGCACCTGGATCTCCCAGCCAGCGCGGAGGCTTATCTGCAGGAATCGGGGCGGGCGGGGCGCGATGGCCTGCACGCCAGCTGCGTGGTGCTGTTCCACCCCGACGACCGCATCAGCCTGGGCTGGGCGATCCGGGCCTCCGCCGAGGCGTCGCGGGAGCCGGCGGAGCGGGATCGGCTTGAGCTGGCCCAGCAGCAGCTGCGGCGCATGGAGGCGGTGGCGGAGGGGCCCAGCTGCCGCGAGCAGGCCCTGCTGCTGGCGGTGGGGGAGCTGGTGCCCCCCTGTGGCCGCTGCGATCGCTGCACATCGGCGCCGGCCCTGGAGGATTGGTCTGAGCTGGCGGGGCAGGTGCTGGCCCTGCTGGAGCAGCGCCATGGCCTGGATCTGCGGCGCCTGGCGGAGGCCCTGGCCGATGGTGAGGCCGGAGACGCCGCGGCAAGCTCGGCCGCTGAGGATCCCGCCGGGCGCCTGGATGAAGCGCTCTGGTGCTGGCTGGCCCGCCAGCTGGTGCAGGAGGAACTGATCCGCGAAAGCGACGACGGCAGCCAGCGCCTGTGGCTTCGGCCGGCGGGCCGGCGCTACCTGCGCCAGCCCTGGCCGCTGCCGCTGGCGGCCTGAGGGCGCGGCCTCAGGTTCCCTTGGCCTTGCAGAGGTCGGTGATCAGTTGCTGCTCGAAATCGCTCTGGGGGGCATCCCAGGTTTTCCAGGTGCCCGATTGCCCGGTGGCGTTCAGGCGGCGGGCCGTGCAGTTGACCGCCAGGTAGAGCGGCTGGCCATCGCTGTTGAGGCTGGGGGCCACGAAGCTGCCGGCCATGGGTTGCCAGTTGGCCCAGTCCACCTGCAGCGGTCCGTAGCTGCGCCAATCCGGGGTGGCCGGTTTGCTGGGTTTGGCGCTGGCGCTGGCAGTGGCAGTGGCAGTGGCAGTGGCAGTGGCGGCCGGGCGAGCGGAGGGGGCTGGGG
>JBJTHL010000168.1:0-2974 GCA_046094445.1 Vulcanococcus sp. | reverse complement strand
TTGTCGCCGCTGGCCAGGGCGGGTTCCGTGCGGGGCGGCAGCTCCAGCTCCAGGGTCAGCCGCCGGCCATGGCGCAGCAGCGTCAGCTGCAGGGGAGATCCGTCGGGATGCAGACGCACGGCGCGGATCACCTGGCCGGCTCGCTCCACCGCCACGCCGTTCACCGCCAGGATCCGATCGCCCGGCCGCAGGTCCGCCGCCGCCGCCGCCGAGCCCGGTGCCACCTGCCGCACCCACACGCCGCCGCTGTCGCTCTCCAGATAGGCCCCCAGCCGGGCGCCGGTGGGGATCGGCAGGCAGGCGGCCGGCTGGTCGCCGCGGATCAGAGGCAGCACGCGGGTGCTGCCGAGCGCCCGCAGCTGGGCGGGCACCCCGTCGCCGTTCTCCAGGTGGCCGCGGCCGATCAGGGCCACCACCAGTCGCTGGGGATCCCGCTGCCGGGCTGCGACGATCTGCTCCGCCATCGCCCGATCCCGCAGCAGCTGGCTGTCGATGAAGCGCTGCAGGGCCGCGGCCTGCGCCGGGGGCAAGGGCCCGCTGGTGTGGCCGCTGTGGCCGCGCCAGCTCTGCTCCAGCCGCTGGCGGTAGGCGGCACCGGCGGGCGCCGGCAGGCCGATGCCGCCCCGCTGCTGGTGGGGGATCGCCGCCAGACCCTCCCGGTTCACGCGCCGCACCAGGCTCGGTTCGGCGTTCAGGGCCAGCAGCGGCACCCCCTGCTGGCGCGCCCAGGCCAGCAGGGGCAGATACAGCCGTGGGTCGTGGCCCCACACCTCCTGCCAGCCCACCTGCAGCAGCAGGTTGGTCATGTCGAGCTGGCCGGCATTCCAGCGATCGAGCACCGGCTGGCGGGGGGCCGGCACCATCTCCAGGCCGAGGCTGAGGGGGCGGCCCGCGGCCTTCAGGGCCTGGAGGGTCTGCAGCTGCCAGGCGTGGTCGGCAGGATCGTCGTGCAGTTCCCCCAGCAGGACGACCTGCAGCTGGGGATTCAGCGCCTGCCGTCGCTGGGTGGCATGGGCCTGCTGCGCGGCGGCGCAGGCCGCCGGTGCTGGGGTTGCCTGTGCTGCGGGCTGACCCGCGGGCAGGCCCACAACCAGGGCGCCGGCCAGCTGCAGCAGGACCAGGGCTGGCATCCGCGGCCATCAGCGAGGGCAGCGCGCACGCTAAGCAGCCCCAGAGTGGGGCTCCATCTGCAGGGAGCACCCGCCATGGCCACCTGGCTGATCACCGGCGCCAACCGCGGCATCGGCCTGGAGCTCAGCCGCCAGCTGGCGGACCGGGGCCATGCGGTGATCGCCGTGTGCCGCAGCGCCTCGCCGGAGCTGGAGGCGCTCGGCGCCCGGGGGGTGCGCCTTGAAACCGCTGTGGAGCTCACCGACCCGATCGCCCTGGAGGCCCTGAGCGCCCGGCTCGCTGGGCAGGAGCTGGCGGGGGCGATCCTCAACGCCGGCATCCTCGAGGCGGATGGTCTGGAGGATCACGAGGCCGGCAGCATCCGCCGCCAGTTCGAGGTGAATGCCCTGGCGCCGCTGTTGCTGGCCCAGGCCCTCCTGCCCAACCTGGCGGCCGGCTCCAAGCTGGCCCTGATCACCAGCCGCATGGGCTCGATCGACGACAACACCTCCGGCGGCTACTACGGCTACCGGATGAGCAAGGTGGCCTTGACCATGGCCGGCCGCTCCCTGGCGGTGGATCTGCGGCCCCGTGGCATCGCCGTGGCGATCCTGCATCCGGGGATGGTGGCCACGCGGATGGTGGGGTTCAGCGGCATCCCGCCCGCGCAGGCGGCCCAAGGGCTGCTGGAGCGGATCGAGGCCCTCAACCTGGCCAGCAGCGGCCGCTTCTGGCATGCCAATGGCGAGCCCTTGCCCTGGTGAGGTCCCTCAGTCAGGGGGCCAGCGGCTGATCAGAAGCTCTTGAGCAGCAGCGAGCCGCCCATCAGCAGCGCCAGCACCTCAAAGGCCCGCTTCACCACGCGGCTGCCCTTGGCGATGGCCAGGTGGGCCCCCAGGTAGCCGCCGGCCACCGACCCGGCCAGCAGCATCGGCAGCCAGCTCCAGGCGATCTGCCCCTGGCTGCCGAGGGTGATCGCACCGGCGCCGTTCCAGAACAGCCCCACCAGGATCAGGGTGTAGGCCACGGCGCGGCCGTAATCGAGCCCGAACCAGCGCACCAGCCACAGGGTCACGAACAGGCCGGTGCCGGAGGTGAGTGAGCCGTTGAGCACGCCGATGGCGAACAGCCCGGCCCCGCCGATGGCCAGCCGGGTGCGATCGAGGCGGTGTGCCACGGCGCTCACCCCCATCTGCGGGCGGGCGAGGGAATAGAGCCCCAGGCCGATCGTGAGCAGCCCCAGCAGCAGGGTGCAGAGCCGGGGCGGCAGGCTGAGCACCACCCGCGCCCCCAGCACCACCCCCGGCAGGCCGCAGGCCAGCACGAAGACGGCCAGGCGGTGATTGAGCGAGCGTTCGCGGGCATGGCGCAGGCTGGCGCCGATCCCCAGGGCCACGCTGGCCAGCTTGTGGGTGGCCAGCGCCAGCGGAAAGCTCAACCCCAGCAGGATCAGCACCGGCAGCTGCACCAGGCCGGCGCCACCCCCGGCCAGGGCCGAGAGCAGGTTGGCCACCAGCGCCGCCGTGAACAGGCCCAGCTGCAGCAGCAGATCGGCGGGGGTCATGGCTGGGGCTCCGCGGGCGCTGCCATCAGCCCCCCGCCTGTTTGGGTCGGTAACCGGCCTTCTCCAGGGCCGCCAGGGCCGGGGCCACCTGGTCGCCCTGCAGTTCGATCACGCCGTCCTTCACGGTGCCGCCGGTGCCGGCGGCGGCCTTGAGCTGCTTGAGCAGCGTCTTGAGCTCGGCCTCCGGTGCTTCCAGGCCGGTGATCGCCGTCACCAACTTGCCGCCCTTGCCGGCCTTGGTGCGCTGCACCCGCACCCGTTGCTGCGCCTTGGCGGTGGGCTCGGCGGCTGGGCCGCTGC
>JBJTHL010000167.1:0-5454 GCA_046094445.1 Vulcanococcus sp. | reverse complement strand
AGCATCCACTGGGCCAGGATGCCGCCGCCGCGGCTCACGATGCCGGTGAGGCGGCCCTTCACCTTGGGCAGGTGCTCGATCAGCAGACCGGCGTGAATCGTCTGGTAATCGACGCCCTGCTGGCAGTGCTTCTCAATGATGTGCAGGAAGTCGTCTTCGCTCAGCTTCTCGATCGAGCCGTGCACGCTCTCGAGCGCCTGATACACGGGGACCGTGCCGATCGGCACCGGCGAGGCGTTGATGATCGCCGTGCGCACCTCATCGAGGTTCACGCCACCGGTGGAGAGATCCATCACCGTATCGGCGCCATACTTCACCGCCAGCTCGAGCTTCTTCAGTTCTTCGCTCACATCGCTGGCGTTGGGCGAGGCGCCGATGTTCGCGTTCACCTTGCACTTGCTGGCGATGCCGATCGCCATCGGCTCCAGATTCGGGTGATTGATGTTGGCGGGGATGATCATGCGACCCCGCGCCACCTCCTCCATCACCAGCGATTCGGGCAGGTTCTCCCGCTTGGCCACGTGGGCCATTTCTTCCGTCACCACCCCCTGGCGGGCGTAGTGCATCTGGCTCACATTGGCCTGACCCTGACGCTTCTCGATCCAGGCGCTGCGCATGATGGGTGTGGCGAAGAACGGATACGGCTGAAACCGGTGGCGGCGGCAGGCCGCGCAGGGGAGTCCGGTAACCGAGATCGCGTTCAGGCCCTGGCGGGTCTGGCTCACTTCCCTGCGCCGGCATGACCCGGATCAGGTGCGGAGGGTGTGATCTCAGCCCGGCGGCCAACGGCGGATGAAGCCGGCGGCGGGGCACCCCTAGTGACAGTCCCCAGACTAGCCCTGCAGCCCGTTGAGGGCCGCGGCCACCACCCGGTGGTCGGGGTCGTGCTGGAGCTGGACCAGCAGGGCCCGCGCCTCGGCGGCGCGCTCCGGATCCTGGGCCGCCTGCGCCACCACCCGGCCCAGGATCTCGGCGCCTCCCACCCGCACCGTGCCATCGGCATCCTCCAGAGCCAGCTGCGCCAGCTGCAGCAGATCGGCCGCGGCCATCGCCGGATGCTCCGCCACCGCCGAGAGCACGCTGCAACGGAGCAGCCACTGGCTGTCGCGCTGAAACGCCGCCAGCAGCAGCGGCCAGGCCCGCTCCAGGGAATGGCTCACCAAGGCATTGGCGGCCTCGGCGCGCACGTTGGCGTCGTCGTCGTGCTCGAGGGCCTGCACGAGGGCCTGCCAGCCGGCGGCCGTGGGCTTCACACCCAGGCCGGCGCAGCTGAGGGAGCGCACCATGAAGGTGCTCTGCTGCAGACCCAGCAGCAGCAGCGGCTCCGCCTGCTCGGCCGACACCTCCCGCAACCCCGCCAGGGCGGGCATGGCCCGGGCGGGATCACCGGAGGCGATCGCATCACGCAGCTGATCGAGGTCCATGGCGTCACCCTGCTGCTGCCACGATCGGCGGGCGCTCGCCCGTTAGGGATCCCGTTCGCGCAGGGCGTTGCGCAGGGCACGGCGGCGGCGGCGCCACACGATCAGGCTCTGCAGCAGCAGGCCGAGCCCGATCGCCAGGGCGGGGATGGCCTGCAGGCGGTCGGCCCCCTGGCGCAGCAGCAGCCCCGCCAACCCCAGCAGGATCAGCAGCGGTGTGGCCAGGGCCAGCAGGGCGCGGCTGCTCATGGCTGGCGGTCGCTGATCCAACGCAGCAGGCTGGCGCTGAGCACCTCGATGCCCACCGCCAGACAGCCCTCATCGGGGTTGAAGCCACAGTTGTGCAGCGGCGGACAGCCCTCGGGGCCGGCCACCCCCAGGCGGAACATCGTGGCCGGCGTGTCGCGCTGCAGAGCAGCGAAATCCTCGGCGCCGAGGGAGGGTTGCTCCAGCCAGCGCACCTGGGCCCGGCCCAGCCGCTCGGCCGCCACCTCGGCCACCAGGGTGGTGAGGGCCGGGTCGTTGTGCACCGGAGGCGCAATGCAGCGGTAGCGCACCCGGGCCTCACCGCCATGGCCGGCGCAGAGGGCCTGCACTGTGTCTTCGATCCAGCCGGGCAGCTGGGCGTGCAGCTCCAGATCCAGGCAGCGCACCGTGCCCAGCAGGCGCACGTGATCGGCGATCACATTGAAGGCCTGGCCGCCTTCGATCCGCCCGAAGCTCACCACCACCGGATGCAGGGCATCCAGGCGGCGGCTGATCGCCTCCTGCAGCCCACTCACCACCCGCGCCGCAATCCAGATCGCATCGGTGCTCTGGTGGGGCCGGGCGCCATGGCCGCCCTCCCCCAGCACCTCCACCTCCAGCTCACCGGCCGCGGCCGTGAGGCTGCCGCTGCGCACGCCGATCGTGCCCACCGGCAAGCTCGGGAACACATGCACACCGAACAGGGCCTCCACGCCGTCCATCGCCCCATCGGCCAGCATCCAGGCCGCCCCCTGGGCGGTTTCCTCCGCCGGCTGGAACAGCAGCCGCACCCGCGCCGGCAGGCGCTCGGCCAGCGGCGCCAGCAGGCGGGCCACCCCCAGGCCCACGGTGGCGTGGATGTCGTGGCCGCAGGCGTGCATCACCCCCTGGTGGCGGGAGGCGTAGGGGCCGCTGCGTTCCTCCACCGGCAGGGCGTCCATGTCCACCCGCAGGGCCACCAGCGGCGTGGGGCCGCCGTGGCCATCGCGCTCCGGCCCCAGCTCCGCCAGCACGCCCGTGCGGCCCACCCCCTCCCGCACCCGCCAACCCAGGCCGCGCAGCTCACCGGCGATCAGGGCAGCCGTCTGCTGCTCATGGCCGCTCAGCTCCGGATGGGCATGCAGATGGCGACGGAGGGCGATCAGCTCCGGCAGCGCGGCATCGAGGGCCTCTCGCAGGGCCGGGGCCGGCAGCAGGGGGACGGTGCTCATCGCACGGCCAGGGCCAGGAAATCGTGGAGGGCGGTCACGGGCAGCGGGGGCCAGCGCCGGATCTCAAGCAGCCATTCTGGCTGGCGGTAGCGGGGATCCAGGCCACTGGCCGCAGCCCAGTTGCTCTCGGCCTCACCGCTGGCCCCGCGGCGCCAGAGCAGGGCGGTGAGACCCGCGCGGGCATCAGCGAACAGGGGATAGCGGCGGATCAGGCGGCGCAGCTCGGTTTCAGCGGCGTCGAGCTCCCCCAGCTGGAAGGCCGCCAGGGCGGCGCTGGAGCGGGCCATGGCGAAGCCGGGCCGGGCCTCGGCCGCCGCCGCGAAGCTGCTGCGGGCGGCGGACCAGTCGCCGCGGGACCCCTGCACGTTGCCCAGGTTGTAAAGGGCCGAGGCATCGGGCGGACGGCCGGCGGCGGCATCGCGCTCCAGGATCCAGCGGTAGTCGGCCTCGGCGGCCTCCCACTGCTGCAGCGCCTCCTCGGCGGTGCCGCGGTTGAGATGGGGATCGGGGTTGGTGGGGTCGAGGGCCATCGCCCGGCCCTGATCAGCGATGGCGGCCTGGGCATCCCCCAGGGCCAGGCGCACATTGCCGCGGTTGCTCCAGGCGGCGGCATCCTCAGGCGCCCGCTCGAGGACGGCATCCCAGAGGGGCAGCGCCTGGCCGAAATCACCGTTCCGGCTGGCGGCCAGGGCCTGGTCGAACAGCTGCGCCAGCGGCGGGCCAGGCGCATGCTTCACAGCGGCGTTCGGAGCTGCAGGGCTGGACGCCGCGGCCGCAGCCCCGAGTCCCACCTGCAGCCAGAGCAGCACGGCCAGCAGTGGTGCCAACAGTCGCTTCATCCGGCGGCGTGCTCCTGCAGGTGGGCCAACCCCGCCGGAGTGATCAGGCGGCCGCGGGGCGTGCGCTGCAGCAACCCCTGCTGCAGCAGGAACGGCTCCACCACCGCCTCCAGGGTGGCGGCATCCTCGCCGAGGCCGGCGGCCAGGGTGTCGAGCCCCACCGGGCCGCCGCCATAGCCGTCCTGCAGCAGTTGCAGCAGGCGGCGGTCGCTGGCATCGAGGCCGCGGCCATCCACCCGGTGCAGGCGCAGGGCCTGCTGCACCAGATCCGCCGTGACCCGGCCGTGGCCGCCCACCACCGCCACATCGCGGACCCGCCGCAGCAGCCGGTTGGCGATCCGCGGGGTGCCGCGGCAGCGGCGGGCCACCTCCAGGGCCGCCGCGGCATCGAGATCCATCGCCAGCAAACCGGCCGCCCGCTGCACGATGGCCTGCAGATCCTCGAGGCCGTAGAACTCCAGCCGCTGGATCAAGCCGAAACGATCCCGCAACGGGGAGCTGAGGGAACCGGCGCGGGTGGTGGCGCCCACCAGGGTGAAGGGGGCCAGCGGCAGGCTGCGGGTGCGGGCCGTGGTGCCCTTCCCCACCGTGAGATCGAGGCGGAAATCCTCCATGGCCGGGTAGAGGATCTCCTCGGCCACCCGGTTGAGGCGGTGGATCTCATCGATGAACAGCAGCTCCCGCGGCTGCAGGTTCACCAGCAGCCCCACGATGTCGCGCGGGCGCTCCAGGGCCGGCGCACTGGTGATGCGGCAACGCACCCCCAGTTCCTCAGCCAGCACGAGGGCCATGGTGGTTTTGCCCAGGCCCGGCGGGCCGTAGAGCAGCACATGATCCAGCGCCTCCTGGCGGGTGCAGGCGGCCTCCACGGCGATGCCGAGCACCTGCTTGAGTTCGCTCTGGCCGATGTAGTCGGCTAGGCGGCGCGGCCGCAGGGAGTCCTCGCGGGAGGGCAGCACCCCCTCGCCGGAGGTGGAGAGCTCCTCCTGGGCCAGGGGATCGGGGCCGCAATCCTCCGCCGTGGCCAGGGGATCCAGCAACCGCGGCGGCGGGCTGCCGGCGCGGCCAGCGCTGGCGCCGGTGTTCGCGCCGTTGCCGGATCCCGAGGAGACGATCGCCATCGCCAGAGGGTACCGGGAGCGGCGGGTGCACGGATGCTCCCTAGGGTCGGGGAGTTGAAGCAACGCGGAGCGCAGCGCAGACCATGGCGAAGGGCGGAGGCAAGAAGAGCGCCAAGGCCCTGCGGGATGCCGCCAACAAGCTGCTGGCCGACAACCGCTTCGCCCGCCACCAGTACGAGATTCTCGAAACCCTGGAGTGCGGGGTGGAGCTGCTGGGCACGGAGGTGAAATCGATCCGTGCCGGCCAGGTGAACCTGCGCGACGGCTTCTGCCTGATCCGCAGCGGTGAACTGCAGCTGCACAACGTGCACATCTCCCCCCACAGCCACGCCGGCGCCTACTTCAACCACGAACCGCTGCGGGTGCGCAAGCTGCTGGCCCATCGCCGCGAGATCGATCGGCTGCGCATCGCCCTCGATCAGAAAGGCCTCACCCTGATCCCGCTCAACCTCCACCTCAAGGGCTCCTGGATCAAGGCCACCATCGGCCTGGGCCGCGGCCGCAAGCTGCACGACAAACGCCAGGAGGAGCGCCGTAAGCAGGACATCAAGGACGCCAAGGCGGCCATCGCCCGCTACTGAGCAGGGGGCGGAGGCGGACTGGGGGCCGATGGTGC
>JBJTHL010000166.1:0-29496 GCA_046094445.1 Vulcanococcus sp. | reverse complement strand
GATGAGGGCTTACCGCTCGCCCAGATACGCCGCCCGCAGGCTGGGGTCGGCCAGCAGCTGCTGCGCTGGCCCCGCCAGCGTGAGCCGACCGGCCTCCAGCACGTAGCCGCGATCGGCGATCTCCAGGGCCGCCTGGGCGTTCTGCTCCACCAGCAGCACGGTGAGCCCTTCGCGGTGCAGCTGGGCCAGGGCCGCCATCACCTCAGCCACCAGCTTCGGTGCCAGGCCGAGGCTCGGTTCATCGAGCATCAGCAGTTCCGGCCGGCCCATCAACGCCCGGGCGATGGCCAGCATCTGCTGCTCGCCGCCGGAGAGCGCCCCGGCCAGCTGCTGGCGCCGTTCAGCCAGGCGCGGGAACAGGGCATAGCAGCGGGCCAGGTCGGCGGCGATGCCGCTGCGGTCGCGGCGGCGGTAGGCCCCCAGTTCGAGGTTGGCCAGCACGCTCTGGCGGCTGATCACGCGCCGCCCCTCCGGGCAATGGCCGAGGCCCAGCCGCACCAGGCGATGGGCTGGCACCCCGGCCAGGTCGGCCCCGCGCCAGAGGATCCGGCCGCTGCGGGGCACCAGCGCCGACACGGCCCGCAGGGTGGTGCTCTTGCCGGCGCCATTGGAGCCCAGCAGGGTCACCAGCTCCCCCTGACGCACCTCCAGATCGATCGCCTGCAGCGCCTGGACGCTGCCGTAGCGCACACCCACGGCCTCCAGCTGCAGCAGCGGCTGGCCCGGTAAAGCCCCGTGGTCCGTGTGGCGTGTGACGTGGGGATCGCGGTTCATGCCTTCGCCTCGCCAGCGCCCTGGTCCTGGGGGCCGCTGCCGAGATAGGCCTCGATCACCCTGGGGTCGTGGCGGATCTGCTCCGGCGAGCCGAGGGCGATGCGCCTGCCGAAATCCAGCACGGCCATGCGGTCGCACAGGCGCATCAGCAGCGGCACGTGGTGCTCGATGATCAACACCGTGAGCTGATGGCGCTGGCGCAGCTGCTGGATCAGGGCGCACAGCTGCTCCTTCTCCGCCGGGTTGAGGCCGGCGGCGGGTTCATCCAGCAGCAGCAGGCTGGGGCCGGTGGCCAGGGCCCGGGCCATCTCCAGCCGGCGGCGATCGCCGTAGGCCAGGGTTCCCGCCTCCCGCTCCGCCAGGGCTGTCAGCCCCAGCTCATCGAGCAGCTGCCAGGCGGTTTCCCTGCGCAGGCCCTCGGCCCGGTGAAAGCGGGCGCTGCCGAGCAGGCCATCGAGGCTGCCGTTGCGGCCGCGGGGCTGCAGGGCCACCAGCAGGTTCTCCAGCACCGAAAGGCCATCGAACAGGCGCAGGTTCTGGAAGGTGCGCGCCAGGCCCAGCCGGTTGCGGCGGTGTGGCGGCAAGGCGGTGATCGCTTCTCCGCGCCACAGCACGGTGCCGCCACTGGGGGGCGTGAGGCCGGAGATCAGGTTGAACAGCGTGGTTTTGCCAGCGCCGTTGGGACCGATCAGGCCAAAGATCTCACCGGGCTGCACCGCCACACTCACGCGATCCAGCGCCAGCAGTCCGCCGAAGCGGCAGCTGAGGTCCTGCACCTCCAGCAGCGGCGCCGTTGCCGCGCTGGGGGCCGTTGCAGCAGCGCTCATGGGTGATCCTCCCGGCTTGCGGGCTCGCGGCCGGCGCCGCCCAGCCGCTCCAGCAGCGCGGGTGTGATCAGCCCCTGCGGTGCCAGCACAGGCCCCAGCAGGATCACCAGGCCGAACAGCACCAGCCGCACATCGCCCACCGGCCGCAGCAGCTCGGGCAGGGCGGTGAGCAGCAGACCGCCCAGCACCGGTCCCAGCCAGGTGCGCGAGCCGCCGAGGATCACGAAGGCCAGGGTGGTCACGCTCACATCAAAACTGCCCTGGCGGGCGTTCCAGGTGTTGAGGAAATGGGCGGCCAGGGCGCCGCTGCTGCCCGCCACCATCGCGCTGAGCACGAACGCGGTGAGCTTCACGCGGGTTGTGTCGATGCCCATGCAGGCGGCGGCCAGTTCGTCGTCGCGGATGGCGGCCATGGCCCGGCCCAGGGGCATCGCCTCCAGGCGGTGGCACAGCCCGCCCGCCAGGGCCAGCAGCAACAGGGCCATCAGCAGGTAGCCGCTGGCCTCGCTGAAGGGCTGGGGGATCGAGAAGATGCCGATCGCTCCGCCGGTGAAGGGCAGGTTGAGAATCGCCACCCGCACGATCTCCACCAGGGCGATGGTGGCGATGGCCAGGTAGATGCCGCGCAGGCGCAGCACCAGCCGGCCCACCAGCAGCGCCAGCACGCCGGCCAGCAGGGCGCCGAGCAGCAGCTCCAGCAGCAGGGAGGGCACGGGAAAGCCGCCGGCGGCGGTGGCCCCCAGGGCACGCCAACGGGTGGAGAGCAGGGCCGCCAGGGTGCCGCCCACCGCATAGAAGGCCGGTGTGGCCAGCGACAACTGCCCGGCCGCCAGCGGCAGGTACACCGAAAGGCCGAGCAGGGCGCCCAGCAGCATCTGCACCAGAAGGCCGTTGTCGATCATCGGGTGCTCCGCTGGCTCATACCTTCTCCAGCTGGCGGCGCCCCAGCAGGCCGCCCGGGCGCAGCAGCAGCACCGCGAACAGGATGGCGAAGGCCAGGGCATCGCGCCATCCGGAGGCCTCACTCGGCACCACGGCCTCGGCCAGGCCCATCAGCAAGCCGCCGGCGATGGCCCCCGGCACGCTGCCCAGACCCCCCAGCACCAGCACCGCCAGCCCCTTGAGGCCGTAGCCGATGCCGAAATACGGCCCCGGCAAGCTCACGCTCACGCCGATCAGGCCTCCACCCAGCCCCGCCAGGGCGCCACTGAGGAAGAACGCCAGCCGCAGCATCGCTTCGCTGTTGATCCCCAGCAGCTGGGCGGTGGTGGGGTCTTCCGCCACGGCGCGCAGGGCCTGGCCCTGGCGGCTGTGCTCCAGCCAGAGCGTGAGGGCCAGCACCGCTCCGGCCGACACCAGCAGCAGCAGCAGTAGAATGGTGCGGATGCGGGCACCGCCGATGGCCAGTGCGGCGGGCAGCCCCCCCAGGGCATCGGCGCCCTGGGGGAAGGCGTATCCCTCAGCGCCCATCAGGATCTGCAGCAGGTTCACCAGCACCACGCCGGCCCCCAGGCTGGTGATCAGGCCCAGCATCGGATCGGCGCCACGGCGGCGCAGCGGTGTGAAGGCCAGCCGCTCCACCAGCAGACCCACCAGTCCCGAAGCGGCTGCCGCCAGCAGCAGCGCCAGGGGGAAGGGCAATCCGCTCGGCAGCCCCCAACCCGGCAACGCGCCGTTCACGCCGATGCGGCCGCCCATCAGCAGGAAGGTGAGATAGCCCCCCAGGGAGAACAGGGCACCCTGGGCGAAGTTGATCACCCCCAGCACCGAGAACACCAGCGTGTAGCCGAGGGCCACCAGGGCGTAGACACCACCGCCGGCTACGCCGTTGAGCAGGGTCTGCAGCAGGGTTTCGATCATGGTGTGGCCCCCTTGCCGCTGGCCTGCCGCAGCTGGCGCTCGCGCACCAGGGCGAAGCGGCCGTCGCGGCCGTTGGGCTGCATCCGCACCTCGGCCACATAGAAGCGAGACTGAACCACCTCGCCGTCTGGGGTGAAGCCGATCGGCCCGAGCGGTGTGGTGTAGGTCCCGCCGAGCAGCTCTCCCATCAGGTTGGTGCGGGCCTGCCCGAGGGTGACGGCGCTGAGCCCGCCTTTGGCCTGCAGGCGCTGGATGGCTTCGAACAGCACCTGATAAGCGGTGAAGGCCTGGGCCGCGATCTGCGGTGGTGGATGGTGGCCGTTGGCCTGGCGGTACAGCGCCCTGAAGGTGGTGTTGATCGGGGTGTTCAGCTCGGGGCTGTAGGCCTGGGCGATCAGGATGCCGTCGCACCAGCGCTGGCAGATCGGGTAGATGTTCGGCGTGTTGAGGCCGTTACCCACCACGATCTGGCCCCGGTAGCCGAGCTCCCGCAGCTGGCGGATCAGGTTGCCGCCGGCCACGGCCTGCACCGAGAGCACCACCAGCTGCGGCCGTTGTTGCAGGGCGGCGGTGATCGGTGTCTGGAAGTCGTTGTCGGCCAGCTGGGTGCGCTGCACCGTGACCGGGGTGAGCCCGCGGGCCGCCAGCGCCTTCTGGAAGATCGCCACCTCGGCGGTGCTGTAGGAGTCGTCCTGGGCGTAGAAGACGGCAACGCGGCGGGTAGCCGGCTCACGGCGCAGGGCCTCCTCGATCGAGAGCGGTGCAATCACCGAGCTCTGCGCCGACACGCGGCTGATGAAGGGGCCGATCTGGGGGATGCCCTTGGCCGTGTTGGAGGGGGCCACCACCGGTACCCCCTGCCGCTGGGCGATTGGATCGGCAGCAAAGGCCTGCTGGGAGAGGGTGGGGCCGATCAGGGCGATCACCCCCTGGCGGATCAGCAGATTGAACGCCGCAATGGCACTGGGCTCATCGGAGCCGCCGTCCTCGATCTGCAGTCGCACCGTCCGCGCCGGGATGTGGCGGGTGGCCTCCCTGCCCCAGCGGTCCCCCAGCAGCAGGCCCATGCGCTGGTCCTGGCCGTAGAGGTTGGCGTTGCCCGTCTGGGCGATGGCTGCCCCCAGCAGCAGGGCTCCTTCGCCCAGGGGCTTGGCGGCCGGGTCGGTGCTGCGCCCCAGCCAGGCCGTGGCGCCGATGGCCGCGGCCAGCAGTGCGGCCAGCCGCAGCGACCCGAGCCGACGCTGCTCGATCCGTCCCCGACGCAGCGGAGGCGATGGCGGGGCGGAGAGCGTCATCGGCAGGTCGTCCGCCGCGATGCTGGGCGCCTGCAGGGGGGCTGTCAACCGCTGCGGCCTGGGCGATGGGCCTCAGGCCACCGCGGCGAAGCAGTCGCGGAAGGCCGCGATGGTGGCGTCGATGTCGGCGTCGCTGTGGGCCAGGGAGGTGAAGCCCGCCTCGAAGGCGCTGGGGGCCAGGTACACACCGCGCTCGAGCATGGCGCGGTGCAGCTTGCCGAACCGCGCGGTGTCGGCCGCTTTGGCCTCTTCGAAGTTGCGCACCGGGCCGTCGCAGAGGAAGAAGCCGAACATGGCGCTGATCGAGCCGCCGGTGATCGGCAGGCCGGCGCTGCGGGCAGCGTCCTGGATGCCGTCGCTCAGGCGCTTGGTGATCGCCTCCAGGCGCTCGTAGGTGCCGGGTTGCTTAAGCAGCTCCAGGGTTTTGATGCCGGCGGTCATCGCCAGGGGGTTACCGCTGAGGGTGCCGGCCTGATACATCGGGCCCGCCGGCGCCACCAGGCCCATGATGTCGGCGCGGCCGCCGTAGGCGCCCACGGGCAGGCCGCCACCGATCACCTTGCCCATGGTGGTGAGATCCGGGGTGATGCCGAACTTGGCCTGGGCACCGCCATAGCTGATGCGGAAGCCGGTCATCACCTCGTCGAACACCAGCAGGGCGCCGTTCTCCTTGGTGAGCTCGCGGATGCCTTCGAGGAAACCCGGCACCGGCGGGATGAAGCCCGCATTGCCCACCACGGGCTCGAGGATCACCCCGGCGATTTCGCCGGGGTTCTCGGCGAACAGGGCCTTCACGGCCTCCAGGTCGTTGTAGGGGGCGGTGAGGGTGCTGGCGGCGGTGCTGCGCGGCACACCGGGCGAATCCGGCAGGCCGAGGGTGGCCACGCCGGAGCCGGCCTTCACCAGGAACATGTCCGCGTGGCCGTGGTAGCAGCCCTCGAACTTGATGATCTTCTCCCGGCCGGTGAAGGCGCGCATCAGCCGCAGCACCGACATGCAGGCTTCGGTGCCGCTGTTGACGAAGCGGACCATCTCGACCGAAGGAACGGCGTCGATCACCAGCTCGGCGAGGGTGTTCTCCAGGGCGCAGGGGGCACCGAAGCTGGTGCCTTTGTCGAGCGCCTCATGCAGGGCGGCGATCACCTCGGGGTGGGCGTGACCGCAGATGGCGGGGCCCCAGCTGCCGATGTAATCGATGTAGCGGTTGCCGTCCACGTCCCAGGCGTAGGCGCCCTTGACCCGGTCGAACACGACGGGGTTTCCGCCCACCGATTTGAACGCCCGCACCGGCGAGCTCACGCCGCCTGGCATCAGCTTCTGGGCGGCACTGAAGAGTTCCTGGGAGCGGGTGGTGGTGTGCACGGGTGCCGATACAGGAGCCGAGGTCAAGGCGGAATCCGCAGACTGGAGAGAGGGGCTTCAGGCCCCGATGGGGCTCAAGCGTGGCCCATCCTTACGCAATCACCGCCCCAGCGGTCCGACGGGCTTGGCCTCGTTATGGTCGTGCCACCGCCGGCGTAGTGCTGTGACCCCTGATCGGGGCTTGGATTGGGGCTTGATCGAACGCCGTCTGCGGGCCCTGTTGCCGGGCCGCTCGGTGGTGTCGCAACGTCAGGAGTTGCTGGCGTACGACTGCGACGGCCTCACCCTGCATCGCCGCCAGCCCCCTCTGGTGGTGTTGCCGGAAACCGCGGACCAGGTGGCGGCGGTGGTGCGCTGCTGCCATGAGCTGGGGGTGCCGTTCATCGCCCGCGGCAGCGGTACCGGCCTCTCCGGCGGTGCCCTGGTGGAGGAGGACGCGGTGGTGATCGCCACCAGCCGCATGCGCCGCGTGCTGGCCATTGATCTGGCCAATGCGCGCATCACCGTGGAGCCCGGCGTGATCAACAGCTGGGTGACACGGGCCGTGGCGGGCGACGGCTTCTACTACGCCCCCGATCCGTCCAGCCAGGTGGCCTGCAGCATCGGCGGCAATGTGGCGGAGAACTCCGGGGGGGTGCACTGCCTGAAATATGGCGTGACCAGCAATCACGTGCTGGCGATGCAGGTGGTGCTGCCCGATGGCAGCGTCACCACCCTGGGGGGCGAGCTGCCGGAGCAGCCCGGCCTTGATCTGCGCGGTGTGTTCATCGGCAGCGAGGGCACCCTGGGGATCGCCACCGCCATCACCCTGCGGCTGCTGCGCACCCCCGCCAGCGTGGCGGTGCTGTTGGCGGATTTCAGTTCGATGGAGGCCGCCGGTGAGGCCGTGCGGTTGATCACCGGCGCCGGCGTGCTGCCGGCGGGGATGGAAATGATGGACAACCCCTGCATCCAGGCGGTGGACGACTACTTCGGCGTGGATGAATACCCCCGCGAGGCGGCCGCCGTGCTGCTGATTGAGCTCGATGGTCATCCGCTGGAGGTGAAGGAATCGGTGGAGCTGGCCAGCCGCCTTTGCCTGCAGGCTGGCGCCGGCGCCGTGCGTGAGGCCTGGACCGACGAGGCCCGCGCCCGCCTCTGGAAGGGCCGCAAGAGCGCCATTACCGCCTTGGGCCGCCAGTTCCCCAGCTACTACCTCCAGGACGGTGTGGTGCCCCGCACCGCGCTGCCGAAGGTGCTGGCGGCGATCGATCACCTCAGTGCCGAGCACGGCCTGCCGGTGGCCAATGTGTTTCACGCCGGCGACGGCAACCTCCACCCGTTGATCCTCTATCGCTCCGGCGAACCTGGGGTCCAGGAACGGGTGAAGGCCCTGGGCGCTGCCATCCTGCGCCTCTGCCTGGAGGCCGGTGGCAGCATCAGCGGTGAGCACGGCGTGGGCAGCGATAAGCGCTGCTACATGGACTGGATGTTCACGGCCGACGATCAGGCCACGATGCAGTTGGTGCGCCGCGCCATCGACCCGGACCGCCTGGCCAATCCGGGCAAGATTTTCCCCACGCCCAAAACCTGCGGCGAATCCCTGCGGCGGCAAGTGGAGCTGAAGGTGTCCGGTGTGGAGCTACCCCGCGAGGCGGTGGTCTTCTAGACGGCCTCGTCCTCGTCGTCCTCCTGCGGCGGCCAGGCCAGGTTCACCACCACGGGGGCGTGGTCGCTGGGCTGGAGATTGCCCCGTGGGGTTCGATCGATCACACAGCCGGTGGCGCAGCCCAGCAGCTGCTCGCAGAGATAAATGTGATCGATGCGCCAGCCCTGGTCGCGCTCCCAGGCGCCGCTGCGGTAATCCCACCAGCTCCAGTGGCCGCCGGCGGGCTCGAACAGGCGGAAGGCATCGCTGAGCCGTTCCCCCAGGCAGTCCGCCAGGGCCTGGCGTTCCGCGTCGCTGGCCATGATCCCGCCGGTCTGGCGTGCGGGATCGGGAAGATCACGCGCGTCGGGACCGATGTTGAAGTCGCCCAGCATGCACAGCGGATCCCCCTGCTGCTCCTGGGCCACCAGGTAGCGGCGCAGACAACCCAGCCAGGCCAGCTTGTAGGGGTACTTGTCGCTGCTCAGCGCACTGCCGTTGGGCACGTAGAGGTTGAGCACGCGGATGCCATCGATCCGGGCGCTGATCACCCGCTTCTGCTCGCTCAGCTGCAGCGCCTCCGCATCACCCGGCAGCAGGGCGTCGAAGCCGATCTGCACGTCTTCCATCGGCAGGCGGCTGAGGATCGCCACGCCGTTGTAGGCCTTCTGGCCGCTGATGGCAGTGGCGTAGCCCAGGCCGGTGAAGGCAGCGTGGGGAAACAGGCCATCGTCCACCTTGGTTTCCTGCAGGCACAGCACATCGGGCTGGGCCTGCTGCAGCCAGGCCAGCACCTGCTCCAGGCGGGTGCGCACCGAATTCACGTTCCAGCTGGCGATCCGCATGGGGCCCTGCGCGCTGCGGGCATCGTGGCCCATGGGGGCTTGGGTAGGCCTCTAGCATGACCTCAGCTCCTGAATGCCACCGCGTCCATGGCCAGCCTCGCCCGTCATGGCCACCTGCGTGCCGGCCTGATGTCGGGCGCCGTGCTTGTGGCAACAGCCCTCGGGCTCGCCGGAGGCCTGGCCCGCGCCGATTACAACAACACGCTCTCCACCCAGGAGCAGCGCCTCTACGACTACGGCCCGAGTGGCACCAACGGCACCCCCAAGGGGACGTCGATCCTGGATTCGGCCAATCCCCTGGATCTGATGAACAAGATCCGCAAGGGCACGGCCATGGACGATGCCACCAACCCCAACGACGCCATCGATGCGGCGCTCAAGGCGTTGGAGGCCCAGGCGCCACGGCCAACGGCGCCGACCCCTGGGGCTGCGGTGAAGGCTCCCTGACGGGAGTCCGCGGCGCCGCGGCGCTCTGTCGCAGGCTGCTGAGCCCCCAGGCGCTCGCCAGTCCATCGAGGCTGCGGCCGGCGGATTCCCCCTGACGGCCGCGGGCCAGCATCAGCACCTCCTGTGCGCCACGGCCATCACCCTGTTGCTGCCGCAGCAAGGCCAGCCCCAGCAGCGGCCGGGGATCCCTGGGGAAGTCGGCCGCCAGTTGCGTGTAGAGGCCTGCCGCCGCCGTCGCCTGCCCCATCCGCTGCTGCAGATCCGCCAGCAGTAGCCCGATGGGCAGAGCCTTGGGCTGCAGATCCGGTTTGCTCGCTTTGGCGAGCAGGGCCTGGAGCTGCGCCTGGGCCTGGCTCCCGCGGCCCTGCTCCACCTGCAGCAGGGTGAGCAGCTGCAGCGCTTCGAGGCGATCGGGCTGGAGGCTCAGCAGCTGGCGCAGCTCCCGTTCGGCGCCGCTGCGGTCGTTGCCGTTGCGGCGCAGTTCCGCCAGCAGCAGCCGCAGCTGCCAGCGCTCGGGCTGCCGGTCGGCCATCGTCTCCAGCAGGGCGGTGGCCTGCTGCTGTTCGCCCAGGGCGATCAGCACTTCCAGCAGCCGCTGCTGATCCGCAGCAGAGGCGCCGCCGCGGGCAACCCGGCTCTGGAGCTGATCCGCCTGACGCTCCAGGCCCTGGCGGATGTGATCCCGGCGGTTGCCGCCGGCGCTCTGCTGCCCCAGCCACCAACCTGCCCCCAGCGACAGCAGCACCAGCGCGGTTGCCCCCAGGGGCAACAGCAGCCCGGCACGGGGCACGGTGCTGATGCGTGGCGGCATGGCGGGGCCTGGATGGGGCGCCCAAGTCTGGCGCCTGGGCAGGGCTGGTTACATTGGCGTCCGGGCCCGGATCCGACAAGCGCCCGGAGTGTTCCAGCCACGATGCGTCACCACCCCATTTCCCCGGTCACCGAACCGATGCAGTACCGGGCCATCGGAGTGGTGCGCGGTACCTACGTGCCGGCCGATCCCGATCAGCTCACCCGCGGCGCCATCCACACCGAGGACGGCACCAGCATCGATGCCGTGGTGCTGGGCCGTGTGCTCACCCTGATGCGCCGTCATCTCGACCTCGGCAAGCCCCATCTGTGGGTGGCCTATCCCCGCTACCGCGAGGCCGATCAGCTGCACCTGCAGCTGGTGGGCGTGTGGGAGCCCAGCACCCTGGCAGCAAGCGCCGCCACCCCAACGGCTATCGCCACCGAGCCCGCTGAGCCCACCGCGTTCACCCAGCCGGGCGTGGAGGCCACGCCAGCTCCCCCCAGCAACGATGACCTGCCCGAGGGCGATGGCTACTTCTCCGTGCGCGGTGAGCTGATCTACACCCGCCCCGAGGCCGGCGATCTGGTGGTGAAGATCCGCCAGCAGCCCCGCGCCGATGGCAGCCGGCCCACGCCGTTCAAGCTGCCGCTCAAGGGGCAGATCGCCCCAGAGCACCTGCGCCATTTCGTGGCGCTCGACCTGCGCCGCCAGGGCCAGGAGCTGCACCTGGAGAACCATGCGGTGATCGCGCCGGTGCCCCAGCGGGGTGGCAAGGGGCGCGGCGGCCGGGCCGGCGGTGGCGGCCGAGGCCCCGGGTCGGGCGGTGCGCGCGCTGGGGCCCGTCCCTCCCGTTGAGCCATGGCCGGCCCTGAGCGTTTCCCCAGCTCCGATCAGGGCTCCACGGCTGCCTTGGCGGCGGGGCTGGCGGTGGCCGGGGTCACCGTGGCGGCCGTGGCCGGACCACTCCTGGGCCTCTCCCCCTGGGTGATCGCCGTGGTGGCCGGTGGCGGTTTTGCCGCCCTCACCCTGGATGCCGCGCGTTTCGGCGGGTTGGGGGGGCACCTGCTGGCGGAGCACCTGCCGGCCGGGATCGGCCGGGCCCGGCTGCGGCGCATTGCCATTCATGAGGCGGGCCACGTGTTGCTGGCGGCCGAGAACGCCCTGCCGGTGCAGGAGGTGTTGGTGGGCAGCCTCGCCTGCTGGCGCCAGGGGCTCCAGGCCAATGGCAGCACCCGTCTGGAGCCTCCGGCCCACGCCAAGCTGCCCCTGGAGGACCTGCGCCGCTGGAGCCGCGTGCTCCAGGCCGGCATGGTGGCTGAGCAGCTCATCTACGGCGGCTCCCGCGGCGGTGCGGACGACCGAGCCCTGTTGGGCCGGCTCTGGGGCCTCTCCGGTCACGACGTGACCACCGCCCAGCTCGAACAGCGTCGCGCCCGCCGTGAGGTGGAGCAGTGGCTGCGGCAGCGGCGGCCCGAACTGGAGCAACGGGCGGAGCAGTTGCTCGCGGAGGCCCGATGAGCAGCGGTCCGCACCTGGCGCTGGTGGATGCCCCCACCGGCCTGGCGGGCAACATGCTGCTGGCGGCACTGCTGGATCTCGGCCTGCCGCAGGCCGTGGTGGACGCCCCGCTGGCGGCCCTCGGGTTTGACGGTCGCTATCGGCTCGAGCTGGAGCAGCGCCGCAGCGGCGGCCTGCGCGGCCTGCATCTGGAGGTGCGGGCCCTGGAGGCGGAGCCGCCACATCGCCACTGGGATGCCTTGCGCGAGCTGATCGCCTCAGCGCCCCTGCAGCCGGATCTGCAACGGCGCGTGCTGGCGGTGTTCACGCTGCTGGCGGAAGCGGAGGCAGCGGTGCATGGGGTGGCTGCCGAGCAGGTGCATTTCCACGAGGTGGGGGCGCTCGATGCCCTGGTGGATGTGGTGGGGGTGTGTGCCGGTCTGCAGCATTTCGGCGTGCAGCAGCTGGTGTGCACGCCCCCGCCCGCCGGTCACGGCAGTGTGGACACCGCCCATGGCCGACTGCCGTTGCCGGCCCCGGCAGTGCTGGAGCTGGCCCGCCGCTGTGCTGTGCCCCTGGCCAGCAGTGCCGGCTTTCCGCCCGGAGAACTCACCACCCCCACCGGCCTGGCCCTGATGGCGGCCCTGGCGGATCGTTTTGCCGAGGCCCCGGCCCTGCGGCCCCGGGCGGTGGGTGTGGGCCTGGGTAGCCGGCGCCTCGATCGCCCCAACCTGCTGCGGTTGGTGCTGGCGGAGCCCCTGGAGGGCGCGGCTGCCAACGGGGCCGATGCCGTCCCGCAGCTGGAACCCCTGCTGCAGCAGCAGGCCCAGATCGATGACGCCAGCGCCGAGGATCTGGCTGTGCTGGCTGAGCAACTGCGGGCCGCCGGAGCCCTGGAGGTGTTCAGCCAGGCGGTGCAGATGAAGAAGGGTCGCCTGGGCACCTTGCTCACCGTGCTGGCCCGTCCGGAGCAGGCCGAGGCCCTGCGGGCGGTGTGGTGGCGCTACGGCACCACCCTGGGGGTCCGTGAGCAGCTGCAGCACCGCTGGGCCCTGCCGCGTCAGCTCGTTCCGATCGAGACCCCCTGGGGGGTGGTGCGGGTCAAGCGCGCCCGGCGTCCGGATGGCACCCTGCTGAGCAAACCCGAGCTGGAGGATCTGGTGGAGCTGAGCCGCCAACACGCCATGCCGCTGGAGGACCTGCGCCGGGCCGTGCTGGCCCAGCTGGAGCAGCAGCCATGACGATCCCTGGCGGTGCACGGTTGTGGATCACCCTCGCCAGCGCCGGGTTTCTGCTGGCTGCCCTGGCGGGCAATCTGCGCCAGCTGCTGCAGCTGAGCCTCGATCCCCAGGGCTGGTGCTGGCTGGTGCTGGGGGTGGGCCTCAGCCTGGTGAGCCTGCTGGCCAACGGCCTGGCCTGGGGCGTGGGGCTGGGTTGGCTGGGGCATCAGCCCCGCTGGGTGGCCTTGGTGCAGCTGTTTCTCCGCTCCAACCTGCGCAAATACCTGCCAGGTGGCATCTGGCACCTGCTGGCGCGGGTGCGCAGCCTGCGCGGTGATGGTGGCGGGGTGCTGGCACAGCCGCTCCACACGCCTCAGGCCCTGGTGGCGGTGTTGCTCGATCCCCTGTTGATGGCCGTGGCGGCCTTGGCCCTGCTGCCCCTCGGTGGCTGGCAGAGCGGGCTGGCCCTGCTGGCCCCCCTGGCGCTGCTGCTGCTGCTGCCCCGCTGGCTGCAGCCGCTCTTGCTGCGGCTGGAGCGCCAGCGGGCCCGGCAACTGGCGGCTCAGGGTCTGCTGCTGGAGGAGCTCAACCCAGAGGCGGATGCCACCGTGCTGCTGCCGGGCTACCCCTGGCTGCCGCTGCTGGCGGAGCTGGGGTTCGTGCTGCTGCGGTTTGCCGGCTTCGCCTGCTGCGTGCAGGCCTTCGATCTGGCCTATGCCTTGCCTTGGGGTGGCTGGGTGGCGGGCTTCGCTGTGGCCTGGACCGCTGGCCTGGTGGTGCCGGGAGCGCCGGGTGGCCTGGGGGTGTTCGAGGCGGTGCTGCTGCTGCGCCTGGCCTACGCCGTGCCCGAGGCCCCGCTGCTGGCGCTGGCGGTGAGCTACCGCCTGATCACCGCCCTGGCCGATCTGATCGCGGCGGCTACGGCGCGGGCTGACGCACGGCAACCGCTGTTGCCATCAGAGGGCTGAGCGGCCCTGGGTGTAGTGCTGCAGATGCCCCGCCAGGGTGGCCACCAGGCGCTGGCGGGCCTGCCGCGAGCTCCAGCCCATGTGCGGTGTGAGCAGCAGGTTGGGCACCTGCAGCAGCGGCTCCAGCTCCGGGCCCGGCGGTTCCTGGGGCAGCACATCCAGGGCTGCCCCAGCCAGATGGCCGCTGCGCAGGGCATCGCCCAGGGCTGCCAGATCCACCAGCGCGCCGCGGCCCATGTTCACCAGCACCGCCCCCGGGGGTAACCAGCCCAGCCGCTGGGCATTGATCAGCCCCGTGGTGAGGGGGGTGAGTGGGGCGTGCAGGCTCAGCACATCGGCGCGGCGCAGCGCCTGCTCCTGTTCCGCAGCCGTGCTGCGGCTGGTGAGCCCGATCACGTGCATGCCGAAGGCCTGGGCGATGGCCATCACCCCCTGGCCGATGCTGCCGGCCCCCAACACCACCAGGGTGCGGCCGGCCAGCTCATCGAATTCCGGTTCGATCAGGGCAAACACCGGGCTGCGCTGCCACGCACCGGCGGCGATGCGGGTGCGGCGGGTCTGGATCCGACAGCACAACTCCAGGATCAGGGCCCAGGTGATCTGCACCACGGAGGCGGTGCTGTAGCGGCCGGCGTTCGCAATGGGGATGCCGCGCTGCCGGCAGGTGGCGTGATCCACCTGGTCGGTGCCGGTGGAGGCGGTGCAGATCAACCGCAGCCGTGGCAGCTGCTGCAGCAACGCAGCATCCAGCACAACCTTGTTGGTGATGGCGATCTCCGCCTCCGCCAGCCGCTCCAGGCGTTCGTTGGCGGCCGTGGTGGGCCAGCAGTGGAGATCACACCAGCGGCGCAGGGGCGCCAGATCCACCGCGCCGAGGCTGAGGGCATCGAGGAACACGGCCCGGGGCAGGGTGGTGGGCTGTGGTTGTGGAGTCACGCGGGGTGGTAGGCGGGCGCTGCTGGGTCACTCTGCAGGCGGCCCGAGCCGGTGGCGCCGGTTCGCAACAGGCATTACTGTTGAGAACAGCCAGGGGTTCCGGCTATGTCCGCCGCGTCGTCGTCGCCCCTGCAGGGCCAGCTGCAGGCCGAGACCCTGCGCAGCACGCTGCACGGCCGCGGTCAGCGGCTCACGCCCCAGCGCCAGCGGGTGCTGGCGCTGTTTGAGCGCATCGGCGAGGGCAGTCACCTCAGCGCCGAGGAGGTGCATCAGCGGCTGTTGCGCGCCGAAGAGCGCGTGTCGCTGGCCACGGTGTACCGCACCCTGCGGTTGCTGAGTTCGATGGAGTTGCTGCGGGAGCTGGAGCTGCCGGAAGGGGGGCGGCGTTTTGAGCTGGCCAGCCATGACGACCATCGCGACCACCACCATCTGGTGTGCGTGGGGTGTGGTCACACCGCCGAGTTCGAAAGCCTGGCGGTGCTCCAGGCCGGTGAGGCAGCCGCCCAGGCCAACGGATTCCGTCTGCTGGCCTGCGTGCTGAATGTGCGCGCCCTGTGTCCAAGCTGTGCAGCGGCCGAAGCCACCCCATGAGGCCTAGGCCCAGCGGGGTTGAGCTCAGCGGCGCCCGCTGCGCACGGGCACCAGAACGGGTTGCATCAGGCCACCGCCCTGGTCGTCGTCGTCGGAGCTGGCGGTGAGCCAGTAGGCCAGGCCAAACAGGGCGAGCACGGCGGCGAAGAGCACGACGTCGGCCATGGGGGATCTGGCGGTTCGGCTCAATGTAGCGGCGTTGACCAGATCTGGTGTCGCATCGGCGACCTCAGCGGAAGCCCTTGCCGGCGTCCTTGGCTACGCAGGCCTGCAGCTGCATGCGCAGCTTGGCGTGGTTGAGCTGCTTGCCGATCAGCACCAGTTGGTTCCGGCGTTCGGAGGGCGAACGCCAGTCGCTGTCATCGATGGAGAAGCGCTTGCCCGCCAGGTGGAACACGTGGCGCCGCTCGCTCTCGTTGAACCAGAGGATGCCTTTGGCGCGGAAGACGCCGGCCGGCAGCTGATTGTCGAGGAAGTTCTGGAACTTGCGCAGGGCGAAGGGGCCGTCGCTGCTGAAGGAGAGGGAGGTGAACCCTTCGATTGCCAGATGATCGGCGTGGTCGTGCGCGTGGCTGTGCGCGTGATCGTGCCCGTGAGTGGCGTGATCGTGGGAATGGGCGTGCTCGTCGTGGTCGCAGTGGCCGTGATCGTGGTCGCAGCCGCTGTGGTCGTGGCCGTCATGGCCGTGGGCTGCAGGGTCGTGGTGGTGCCCCTCCTCGTGCACGCAGTGGCCATGGTCGTGGTCGCAGGCCTCGTGGTTCTGTTCGGCCACCACCCGGTCGCTCTCAAACAGGCCCACGCTCAGCAGCAGCGGCAGGCTCACCTCCCCCTTCACCGCGCGCAGGATGCGGGCATCGGTCTTGATGGCGCGCAGCTGGCCCTCCACTGCGCTGAGGCGCTCCTCGCTCACCAGGTCGCACTTGTTCAGCAGCAGGATGTCGCCGTACACCACCTGGGCGCGGGCCACCTCACCCTCGAGGATCTCATCGCTGAAGTTTTCAGCGTCGATCAGGGTGATGATCGAATCGAGCCGGGTGGCATCGCGCAGGTCGCTGCCCAGGAAGGTCATCGCCACCGGCAGGGGATCGGCCAGGCCGGTGGTTTCCACCACCAGGTAATCCACCGGATCCGGGCGGTCGAGGATGCGGTACACCGCTTCCAGCAGTTCGCCATTGATCGAGCAGCAGATGCAGCCGTTGCTCAGCTCCACCATGTCCTCGCCGGTGGCGATGATCAGGTCGTTGTCGATGCCGATCTCGCCGAACTCATTCACCAGCACGGCGGTCTTCACCCCCTGCTGATTGCTGAGGATGTGATTGAGCAGCGTGGTCTTGCCAGCCCCCAGGAAGCCGGTGAGGATCGTCACCGGCAGCGGGGAGACGTTGGCAGTCACCCGCTCGGCGCTCACGGTGATGGCCTCCGGGGTGGTTGCAGGTGTGGTCTCCGTGGTGGCGCTGCTGCTCATGGGTGCCGGTTCAACCCCGGCCCAGCCAGTGGCCCGGGAAATGCTGTGTGAAGTCTGACCCCTGGCCGGGGGCGGTCAAGCGGCGCCCGGCAACCGCAGGAGCCATAAGGCCCCCGCTCAGAACTGGAAGCTGGTTTTGATCAACCCTCCGAGCTGATCAAAGCTGTTGCCCGCTGCGGTATCTGCCCCCAGGGGCCGGCTGAGGTAGAAGAGCGCCGGTGTGACGGCAAGACTGTCGGAGATCTGCAGCTTGTACCACCATTCCCAGGCAACGTTGGCGTCGTTGGCGTTGGCGCCGCCCACCAGCTGGGTGGCAAAGGTGGGTTGCCCCACCGCCATCCCCAGGGCGTTGCCTGGCCGAAAGGCATCCGACCACTCCAGCCCCACACTCCACGACTGACTGGTGCTCACCAGGCCGGCTGTGTTGACAGCTGGGGTGTAACGGCTGCTGTTCAGCCCCCAGCCGGCGCTGATGGAGGGTATCCAGCCGGCCTGGGCCGGTTGCCAGTAACCGCTGAGGGCCACGGCATCGGTGTAGCCGGGGTTGCTGAAGCTGGAGAGGCTGAAACGGGTGCCTGCCGGGATGAGGTCGTTGGCGTTCTGAACCCGGGCGTAGGCCGCGGCAATGGCCCAGGCCTTGCCCCCGTACCCGAGCTGCAGGGTGCCACTGCCGCCCGAGCCGGTGGTGGCGACGCCCCCCTGAGCAGAGGTGGCGTCGTCGCCGTTGGCCGCTACATAGTTGGCACTGAACGCCCAGCCGTTCTTCTGCCACCACAGGCCGGCCCCGGCCCCGAGGGCGCTGTTGTAGGCCCCCGGGGCTCCGGCCAGGGTGAACACGTTCAGGACCGTGTCCGAGGGGTACGCGCTGGGCCAGATCGCCAACATGTCGGTCTGTTCAACCCAGCCGCCAACGGTCACGGTGAAGTCGCCCAGCGGCACCTGATAGAAGAGGCGATTAATCGCTACCACATCACCGCAGTTGGCCCCGGATCCGCAGTCCTCCTGGAATGCCACCTCGAGCAGCGACAGGCTGCTGGGCCCGGCACCGCCGAAGCTGTTGGTTGTGAAGTTGAAGTTGCCAGCCCGCAGGGTGGTGCGCAGCAGGTCCTTGCCGCTGAAGCTGGTGTCCAAGTTCAGCTGCACGTCGTAGTTGAACGTGGTGGCTCCGAACTGCTCGCGGTTCTGTTGCACCTGGGCTGTATCGGAGCCGTTGAAGCGATTGGCACCCAGCACGAAGCTGGCCTGGCCCCGCAACCGCGTCGTGGTGGAGAAGCGGCTGGCCTCCAGCACGCCAACCCGCGCCTGCAGGCCATCCACCCGCCCTGTGATCACGGCGCGTTCCTTCTCGAACTCCCTCAGCAGCCGCTTCAGGGCATCGGTGTGGTCGCTGATGCGATCCAGGCAGGCGTTGAGGGCTGCTGCTGCTTCCCAGCGGCTGAGCGGGCGGCTGCCAAGGAATTTGGTTGCGGGGTAGCCGGTCACGCAGCCGTAGCCCTCGATCAGGTTGCTAATGGCCTGATAAGCCCAGTCGGTGGGGCGAATGTCGGAAAACTGGCTGATCGAGGTCACCTGATCGGCGCCGTTTTCGGCCGCTGAGGCCTCGCTGAGGGACGCCAGTATCAGAGGGCTCGCCAGAGCCAGGGCAGCCGGAGCTAGTAGCAGGGTTCGCGATCGGTGCACGGAGTTCAGGTGCATAGACCGAACGAGGCTCCAGGCTGCGGGGAGCACACGGTCCATGAAAAGACGATAACGATTCTCATCCTTCCTCATCGTGTTGTGATCGCATGTCTTCTGCGCCATGTTTTCGAGTTTGTTCGGTCTCAGCGTGAGCTGTTGTTTGCGCTGGATACCCGCCGACGTGTTCTGCTCGGGGTCAGAGGCCAGGGTTGTTTGCTCTGATCAGTTGCCGGTGCAGCAGCCCATTGCAGCGCTGGGGTGGCTGCTTGCTCCGCGGGTTAGCGGATCGCTTCCCAGCCCGCGATCAACTGGCGTTGTCCGGTGCGGTCGCAGCGGCCCCCCAGCTGATCGACGATCAGGCAGGTGTTGGCGGTGAGGGTGGTCATCATATCGTCGTGGAGAGGGCTGGCCAGGCCATCAGCTCGTAACGCCTCCGGGGCGAGCGGCACGCCGCTGAGTTCACTGATGCGTGCGATGGCCTTGCTGGCAGGCCATTGCTCACTGAATAGCGCTGGGATCGTCTCCGACTTCAAGCGCTGAACCACGGCGGCCAGCGCCTGCGGGCGGAGGGCCTCGCTGGTGCTGCCGGCATCCACCACCGGCAGCTCCGTGAGCGCGTAGCGACGGGCCAGGCTGCTGAAGGCCCGATGGGTGGTGGCCAGGGTGCGATTGCCGCGCTCAGCAGGCAGTGTTGCGAACTGGCGCCTGTTCCAACGGTGCAGAGCCACCAGGCTCTGGCGCATCACCTGCTCACGCTGGCGGATGGCCGCTGCGGCGGTGGGCTTCAGCCCCTGCAGCCGTTCGCTCACCACGTGCACCATGGCCTCGGCCTGGAGGGGGTCATGCCAGAGGTGCGGATCGCGTCCGCCGTGATCGTGATGGGCCTCGTGGTCGTGCTCGGCTTCGGCTGCAGCGCTGGCGGGGCTGTGCGGAACTGCGAGCTCGGCAACGGCCACGGCCCGCGGCAGTTTTTGCAGGACCGGTGTGAGCGCGTAGCCGTTGATCAGCACGAGGCGGGCCTGCTGGACCTCCTGGCTTTGGCGCGGACTTAGCAGGAACTGGTGGGGATCGTCGTCGGGATCGAGCAGGCAGTCCACCCGCAGGTCGGCGGCGGCTAGGCGGCGGGTGAGATCGCACAGCACGCCATCGGCGGCAATCACCTCCACGGAAGCCTGGCGCTGGCAGGCCGTCAGCAGCAAAGCGCCGGCGCTGGCGGCCAGCAGGGACGCTGCCAGGCGCAGCCTGGGGATCGCTGAGAGGAGGTGAGTCACAGGCTGTTCGCCGCTGAGTAATGATAACGGTTCTCAGTGACGAGGGGCTCGTTAGCCTCTCCTTGTGACGGGCTTGGGCTCGGCGGGGGAATGTTTGCAGTGCTGGAGGTGCGCGATCTGCGGCTCGACCGTGATGGTGAGCGGGTTCTCGATGGCGTCAGCTTTGTGCTCGCTCCCGGCAGCCTCACGGCTCTAGTCGGACCCAATGGCGCCGGCAAGAGCACCCTGCTGCAGGCGATCGCCGGCCAATTGCCCCTTCAGGGCGGCTGCATCGCGCTCGATGGTGAGCCGCTCACGCCCGCCATCGCGCGCAGGCAGCTGGCGCTGATGCCTCAGCGGGGTGAGATCGCCTGGCACTTCCCGATCAGCGTGCACGAGTTGGTGGGGCTTGGGCGTCTGGCGGCCCGACGCCCAGGCTGCTGCGATGTGGATGCTGCGCTGCAGAGGGTGGGGCTGGCGGGCCTGGCGCGGCGCCGCCTGGATCAGCTCTCCGGTGGCCAGCAGCAACGGGCCCTGCTCGCCCGCACCCTGGTGCAGCCAGCACGGCTGCTGCTGCTGGATGAGCCCTGCGCTGCTATCGATCCGCCATCCCGCACCGAGCTGCTGCGGGTGATGGCTCAGCTGCGGGATGCCGGGCTCACCCTGCTGGTGAGCAGCCACGACTGGGGCACTGACCTCGACGCCTACGACCGTGTGCTCGTGCTGGATCGCCGCCTCCTGGCGGATGGTACGCCTCAGCAGGTGCGACATGCCCTTGGTGACCTCCGCGTGGGCAACCACTGCTGCGGTTAGAGCTCTTTGTGTGGTTTGAGGCAGTCAGCTCGATCGACCCGTCAGCTGGCTCGGCGTTCCTGGCAGCTGCGGCAGAGGCCGAAGAACTCGAGGGTGTGAAACAGCAGCTGGAAGCCATCTGCGTTGTGGTCGGGGAGATGCAGCTCGTGCATCGGGCAGTGGTCGAGTGGTTGGGTGCTACCACAATCCACGCAGGTGAGGTGGTGTTCGTCTCGCTCCACCGGTGCGAACAGGGCCTCTCCGCTGGGTAAGTGGCGGCAGCGGATCAATCCGCGTTGCTGCAGCATCCGCAAATGTCGATAGACCGTGGCGAGCCCCATCGGCTGGCTGCTCAAACGCAGCCTTGCGTACAGATCCTGGCCACTGAGTTCGCAGTCGGCCAGGCGAAGTTGGGCCAACAGCAGCAGCTGCCGGTCGCTCGAGGCGGCAACCTGGGGAGGCATGACCAGGCCGAGGGGCGGTTCCCCTGATCCTATGGAGAGCCTCTGGTGGATGCTCCCCCTGTTGTTGGCGCTGCTGATCGGTGCCACGGCTCCGCTGGCGGGCACCCTGTTGCTGGTCCAGCGACGGCTGTTTCTGGCCAATCTCGTGTCCCACGCGGTGCTGCCGGGGCTCGCCCTGGCGGTGGCCCTGCGGATCGATCCGGGGCTTGGTGGTGCGGTGAGCGGCGTGGCTGGGGCGCTGCTGGTAGAGCGCTTCAGCCGGGCGGAACGGTCCGGTGACCCTAGTGATGAGGCGGTCATCAACACGGTCCTAGCCGCCTTTCTCGGCCTGGGGGTTCTGCTGATTCCCCTGCTCAGCATCCGCGTGAACCTGGAGGCTGTTCTTTTTGGTGACTTGCTGGCGGCTTCCCCTCAGGACCTGTTGCGCAGCCTGCTGACCCTGTCGACGCTGCTGGCCCTGATGCGCTGCCACTACCGCGATTACGTTTATCTCGGTGTGGATCCGATCGGTGCCGCCAGCGCCGGCTTGCCGGTGGGCCGCCTGCGCTTGATGCTCACCGTGGTGACGGCGTTCACAGTGGTGAGTGCGATGACAGCTGTGGGCGTTGTGCTCGTGATCGCTCTGATGGGGGCACCGGCCCTGCTGGCCTTGCGTGGGGCCAGCAGCCTGGCTCAAACCCTCCGCCGTGCCGCCCTGCTCGGCATGGCCCTGGCTGTCGGTGGCTTCACCCTGGCGATCCAGCCGGTGGTGAACTTGCCGCCGGGGCCTGTGATTGGTGTGCTGTGTCTGCTGGTGCTGCCCTTGTCCAGCCGGCAATCAGCCGGCCGGTAGCCACACGGCCAGCCGTACTGGCTTGGCCAGCGGACGCTCAAGGAGTGTGTCTGCATCGATCAGCACCGGCTGGGGAGTGCCCTGCGGCTGGCCGGCGGGGCGCAGCGTCAGCAGCAACTGCCGGCGGCTGGCGTCGAAGCCGATGGGGGCGCCTGGCTCGATTTCCCAGCCGCTGAGCTGGCGGCTACGTAGTTGCTGGCCCTGGCGATCCAGGGCCAGCAGCCGGATTTCGGATCGACCGCTCCAGCTGCTGAGCAGAAGCCACACCCTTTCTCCCCCTCGCTCGCAGGCACTACCGAGTACAGCCTCGTCGCCTAGCCACAGCTGCCTGGGCGGTTGTCCCGGTTCCACCAGTTCCAGAGAGCGGCGGAAATCTGGCCAGTGGCGCACCAGCAACGCCCGGCCGCTGACTGGACAGAAGCTGCTGAGGTTGCGGCTGCCAGGCAGAAGCTGCCGGCGTGGTGGCTGGTCAGGCATGGCCTGGAGGCTGAGGCCCTCGGGTTCGGGCACCACCACCCCGCCGCCCTCAGGCAGCAGTTCCAGAGGGCCGGAGACGGCGCGATGTTGCAGGCGCTGCTGGCCGCCTTCGCGCCGGTACAGAGTGATGGCACCTAGGGGGTCGGTGTTGCTGCTGGTCTGCACCAGCAGATCGCCTCGACGGTTGCTGCTGAGGTGGGCGAAGATCACACTCCCTTGCTGGAGGGGTTGCAGAGCACCTGCCTTCGGCTCTTGTAGGGGCCCCCGGCTGAGATTTCCTTGCTTCAGTGGCAGTCGCCATAGGGTTACCCCCGGTCCGGCCTGATCGCTGGCTCCCCCCTGAACCAAGGCGATTGCGGATCCGTCGCCGAGCGGCTGCACATTCACCAGTTTGGGCAAGACGGGTGTGAGGGATTGCCAGAGGCCGTCATGGCCGAGCAACTGCAGCTGCTCCCCCTGGTCCACGGGCACTACCGCCAGCACGCGTGGCCGTGGGTCCCAGTGCCACACCTGCTGGGAGAGGTTCTGTCCTCGGTTGTCTCGGCCGTTCAGCCACAAGTGCAGCGGGCCATTGAGAGCCTGGCCGTGTTCGATCAGCAGCCGCAGCTGATTGCCTTCCCCTAGCCACTGCCGTTGGAGGTCGGGTTTTAGGCGGCTTGCGGCAGCCAGGCTGCTGCGTAGCATCGGGCGGCTGAACACCAGATCAAGTGCAGCGGGGCCCGAGCTGGCAGGGCCTGCTCTGAGCTCCAGAAGCCGTGGTGGGCGTCGTAGCAGCAGTTGCTGCTGCACGAGGGCCATCCCGACACAGGCGCCCAACACGATCAACAGAGGACGCCTGTGACTCATGGTTCCAGCGGTCGGTGGGGTCGTGGGATTGGGCGCACGGATTCAGCGATCACCACGCTGCGGTTCTGCCCTTTCCAGGGCTCAACACCCATACGCCCTTGCAACTCCAGCCAATGGTCGGCCTTCGGGGTGAAGCCGCGGGGCCAGCGCACCGGCAACCCCGCGGGTGTGGCATCGGCCAGGCAGCACCGAACCAGCAGACGACCCAGCTGGGGCGGCTCACCGGGGATAGACAGAACGAAGCCGCTGATCTGCACCGGATCGCCGGCATAGAGATCTGGGTCAGGCTGGCTGCGCAGAAGGCGCACCCAGTCGGTGAGGCTGCGCTTGGCGGGTGGCAGCAGGAAGCTCAGTTCGCCTTCCATCGCCAGATCGGTGGGCCTGCTGGCAGCCAGCAGGCTGAAGGATGGGTTCGGCGGCAGCGCCAGCACTGCGATCGCCATTGCGGCGCTGAGCAGCCAAGGCCACGGAATGGCCCGCTGTCCATTGATCAGGCGGCCTGTGATGCACCGAACGCTGGTCAATCCTTGCTGGAGAGCAAGGGCCACCAACACCAGGCCGCTGCCCGCCACTAGTGGATGGAACAGCCCCCGCAGCAGCAGGTCGAGTCGGCCACTGCTGTAGCTCTGGAGTAGCACCCATCCCCAGAGTGCCAAGGCCAGGGCACGGATCACAGCAGTACCAAATTCACGGCCTGACCCAGCAGCAGCACAGCAAGCGTGGCCGCCAAGGCTGTCAGTGCCACGGCCCTTGGTTGCAGCACCACGGTCAGCAGACCCAGCAGCTTGAGGTCCACCACTGGCCCGAGCACCAGAAATGCCAGCAGGGCTCCTGGGGTGATCTGGGCGGCAAAACCGAGGGCCAGGAAGGCATCCACACTGGAGCAAACCGACACCACCACTGCGAGCAAGATGAGGCTCAGCACTGACAGGGTGGGAGCGCCGCCCACAGCGAGCAGCCACTGCCGTGGCAGCACGGTCTGCACCACGGCGGCGATGGCGCAGCCCAGCACCAGCAGCGCCGTCAGATCGAGGAATTCGCGACTGCTGTGCTCAAGCACCTCAGCGAGTGGCTGGCGTTGTGGGCTGCTTCGCACGGGCGCTGGAACCTCGCCCAGCAGGCCGGAGCGCCGCTCCAGCAAGCCCACCTGGCTGAGGGGTTGCGCTAGCCGCCGCTCCGCAAGAAGTGGCTGGGACAGCACCTGATGCTCCGGCAGGAGGCCAAGAAGCTGGCTCAGTGCAAGGGCCAGTATCAGCGCCCCGGCGGGCCTGGCCATCAGCAGCCATGGCTGGTGAGGAAAAGCAGCCCAGGTGCCAACCAGCACGATCGGATTGAGCACTGGCGCTGCGAAAAGGAAGCCCAGGGCGGTGCCGAGCGGTGCTCCCGCGGCGAGGAGCCGTCGGGCCACAGGCACGTTGCCGCATTCGCAGGCCGGCAGGGCAAAGCCTAGGGCTGCTCCAGTGAGCGGGCCCAACAAGGGTTGGCTCGGCAGGCGCTGCAACACGTGGTCACCTGGCATCAGCCAGCGCGCCAGACCGGCAATCAGAACCCCCAGCAGTAGGAAGGGCAGGGCTTCCAGTAGCAGACCTTGAAAGAGGGCCCAGGCAGTGGCCAGCTGTTGCACCTCTGAGACACGCGCGATCTCACTATGGCGTCGGTTGCAGGGTCCGTGGGGATCCACCGATGGGTCCCATGGCCTGAGGGAGCTGGTCTGCCGGGATGGCCTTCAACAGGTTGCTCAACAGCACAGGCCGATTGCTCTCGAAATGCAGAGGGGGCCCGTGCTCGAGATGCCGGTGCTGCCGCACAAGCCGATCCGTTCACCCTGCTGCACGGGGCCGGTGGCGAGCGCCTGCTGCAGGTGGCTGTAGCAGGTTTGCAGGCCACCGGGGCCAGCCAGCACAACCGTGATGCCATGGGTGTAGGTGCGCTCGACCAGTGCCTCGACGTCGTGGGCGGCGTGCACGGCTGTGCCGGAAGCACAGGCGATGTCGAGGACGGGATGATCGGGGCGGACGCCCTGGGTGATCACCCCGGCCATGGGTTGCAGGAGCTGAATGGCGGGCAGAAGCGAGGGGCACCGCCGCGCTTCAACTAGTTGAAGAGAAATTTAAGTTGCGACAGGCTGGACCCGGCTTGGGCCTAGCTGTGATCTGTTGCTCCCGTTCAGAACCACTCCTGAACGGCTTCGTCCTTGGTGTTCACCAGGGCTTCCGGCGTGCGGCGCTCGAAATCGAGGCTGATGGAGCGTTCCTGCTCGCCATCGGCGGCCACGGCACGGATGGGGTAGGTCTGCTCGCCATTCGGGAACGGAACATGAACGCGGAAGCCGCCGTCCTGATCCAGGGGCACCTCCTGATCACCGATGGTGAGGGTGGCGTCGGGCTCGGTGGCGCCGTACACGATCAGTTCCGCATCGGCCACCAGCCAGAAGGAGCGGCTGCGCGCCAGGCCGCTGCCGGATTCGTTGCGGCCGCTCGCCCAGAGGCCGATGCCGGAATCGCTCAGGGCTGCGTTGCCCTCGCCGGCGAGGGTTTCCTCATGCAGGAGCTCGGAGCCCACGCGCCGCAGGCGTGGGGAGGCAACGGTGGCCATCCGGTAGAACTGCTCGTGCTGCACGCCGCTTGACACCTCGCTGCTCACGGCAGCAGCCACGGGACCCTCGAGGGAGAACGGCACGAAAGCATCGGCGATCTGAGCGCTTGGCTCAAGATCCGGGATGCGAGCGACAGCCGAGAAGGCCAGGGAGAGCCAGCCGCCGCCGCGCAGGCGGTAGCCAAGTTCCACGCGGTAATCGCGGCCGGCCAGCGGCACCGGCAGAAACCACTCGCTGGCGTGCAGGTCCACGGTGATTTCCTGCAGAGCATGGGGTTGGACAGGCTGCGCGCTCAGACCGGTCACATCCGCCACCCGCAGGCACAGGGCGGTGGCACCGGCGGCGGCGGCCCGCTCACGGTCGGCCTCGGCGATGGTCCAGAAGGTGTAGGCCCACTGGGGATCGCGGGGCAGAAAGACCACTTCGGTGTGGGTCACCGCAGCGGGTGCAGCGATGGCTGCCGCCCCTGGAGATGGAGTCGTCTCCGGCGTGGAGCTGGCCGGTGAGCTGGTTGCGGCTGGATTGGCGGCCGGCTTTGCGGCGCTGTTGGCGAAAGGGTTGAGTCGGCGGATCCAGGCGAAGGGGCGTGGGGCTTGGCTCATGAACTCCTCTTTGCAGCTGCGACTTCTCGGCATGCTCATGGACCCGGGCCCACGATCGATGGCTCTGTCAGCAGATGGGCACCACCCTGATCCCGAAGGTGGTCTTGCGATCCGGCTGGTGCGGCGCTGGGCTCAGCCTTCGAACCAGGGGGGCTGCGCTGCGTAGCTGGCGGCGTTTTTGTCGTTTTCGCGCGCTTCCACCTTCCAGCAGCAGCTGCGGCCCCCATCCCGTTGCCGCAGCAGGGCATTGGCCCACTCCCACACCAGCCGGGCGCTGCTCTCCATGCCCACGTTGTCCATCACCCGCAGATCCAGCGCCCCCTGCGCGTGCAGGGCCTGCCACTGCTCCAGCAGAGGGTCGTCCGCATTCACCAGAAACGTGTGATCGAAGTGCTCAGCCAGCTGGGCCTCCAGGGCGCCAAGGCTGGAGAAATCCACCACGAAGCCGTGCTGATCGAGCTCGCGGGCCTGGAACCAGAGGGTGAAGCTGCGGCTGTACCCGTGCACGAAGCGGCAGTGGCCGCTGTGGCGCCACTGGCGGTGGCAGCAGGGGTAGCCGCTGAAGGTCTTCGAGCAGGTGAAGGCGGCGGTCATGCCCTGGCGGGGTGCGGGTGCTGCGGGAGGATCGGCGGAGCTGGCTGTTAGGCCCTTGCAGGCATCCTTTCACCCGCCCGATCCTCTGCCCTCCGCGGCATTGATTGCGCAGCTGCGCTTCAACGAGGCCGGCCTGATCCCGGTTGTGGCGCAGGACTGGCTCGACGGCGCCGTGCTGATGGTGGCCTGGATGAACCGCGAGGCCCTGGAACGCACCCTCGCCAGCGGCGAGGTGCATTACTGGAGCCGTTCCCGCCAGGAGCTCTGGCACAAGGGCGCTACCAGCGGCCACACCCAGGCCCTGCGCGGCCTCCGCTACGACTGCGACGCCGATGTGTTGCTGCTCAGCATCGAGCAGCGTGGCGATGTGGCCTGCCACACCGGCGCCCGCAGCTGCTTCTACGACGACGGCCCCGCCCCCACGGCCGGTGGAGCGGGGGCTGCCCCGCCGCCGGCGGATGTGTGCACCGAGTTGATGCGGGTGATCGAGGGCCGCCGGGATCGGCCTGAGCCCGGCAGCTACACCAACAAGCTGCTGGAGGGGGGCGACAACCGCATCCTCAAGAAGATCGGCGAGGAGAGTGCCGAGTTCGTGATGGCCTGCAAGGACGGCGACGTCGCAGCGATTGCCGGTGAAGCGGCCGACATCCTGTTTCACCTGCAGGTTGCCCTTGCCCACCACGGCGTCAGCTGGCGCCAGGTGCAGCAGGTGCTGGCCGGCCGCCGTGGCGCCCCCCGCCGGGAGTGAGGCCGGCTGCGGCTCCGCTCATCGGGCCCGGCGCACACGCACCGGCAGGCCGTTGCGCAGGCCGATGGTGCTGGAGATGATCACCCGCTCCTCCGGTTGCAGGCCCGCCAGCAGCGGGTAGTCGGCCCCCTGTAGCGGGCCGAGCCGCACCGGCCGCAGCTGGGCACGCTTGGTTGGGGAGAGCACGAACACGAAGTCCTGGCCGGATTGCCGGGTGACGGCGCGGAAGGGCACCGCCGGGTGTCGCTCCTCCCCCAGCAGCACCCGGGTGCGCAGCCGCTGGCCGTTGCGCAGGTTGCCGGGGTTGCGGATCGAGGCCCGTGCCAGCAGGGTCTGGCTGCTGGGGCTCACCCCCGGATCGAGGCTGTCGATCTGGCCCCGCACCAGAGGGCGGCCGGCTGCATCCAGCAGCTCCACAGGCTGGCCCGGCCGCACGGCCGGAGCCCGGTTGGTGGGCACATCGATGCGGGCCAGCAGGCGCTGGTTGCGGATCAGGCGGCCGATGGGGGTGCCGGCCTGCACCACATCGCCCGGCTTCACGGTGAGATCCCCGAGCACGCCTGCGATCGGCGCCCGCAGGTCCTTGTAGGCCAGGTCCGCCTGGCGGGCCCGCAGGCTTTCGCGGGAGCTCACCGCCGAAGCGCGGTAGGCATCCCGCTGGATGGCGCTGGCGGCTCCCTGGCGCACCAGCAGTTCGTAGCGCTGGTCGTTGAGGCGATCCCGCTCCGCCTGGGCCTGCAGCGAGGCCACCTCGGCGCGCAGCTGGGTTTGATCCAGCACCAGCAGCAGCTGGCCGGCGCGCACCGCCTCACCGCTGCGCACCAGCAGCCGCTGCACCCGGCCGCCGGCCTGGGCCGCCAGTTCCACCTCTTCGTTGGCCTCCAGGGTGCTCACCGTGTCCAGGGTGTTGGAAAAGCTGCGCTCCCGCAGGGGAGCGGCCTGCACGGCCGGGCTGGGTGGTGGCGCCGGGGAGCGCTGGCAGCCCATCAGGGGGATCAGCGCCATGCCGGTGATGGCCAGGGCGAGGCCGGCGGCAGGGCGGTGGTGCCTGCAGGCCGCGGCCTGGAGACGGGCGGCAGGCGGCATCGGCGTTAGCGGAGCGGTGGGGCGACGGACGCGTTCACCCATGCTGCTGCCCCTGCGGCCTGGCTGCCTTTCGGTGCAGCTCCCAGCCTTTGATCACCCGGTAGGCCGCCGGCACCACGAACAGGCTCAGCCCGGTGGCCACCAGCAGGCCGCAGAACACCACGGTGCCGATGCTGATGCGGCTGCCGGCGCTGCTGCCGCTCGCCAGCAGCAGGGGCAGGAAACCGGCCAGCGAGGAGGCGGCCGTGAGCAGGATCGGCCGCAGGCGGCTGCGCGAGGCTTCGCGGATGGCGGGATCCAGGGCCATCCCCTCGCGCAGGCGCTGGTTGGCGAACTCCACGATCAGGATGCCGTTCTTGGCCGCCAGGGCCACCAACACCAGCAGCCCCATCTGGCCGTAGACGTCGAGCGGCAGGCCCCGCAGGGCCAGGCCCGCCACGGCCCCCAGCAGGGCGAGCGGCACGCTGATCAGGATGATCAGCGGATCCAGCAGGTTGTCGTAGAGGGCCGCCAGCACCAGCGCCATCACCAGCACCGCCAGCAGAAACACCCGAACACCGCCGCCGCCGGCACGCCGCTCCTCCCGGGCCAGGCCCGCCCACTCCAGGGAGGTGGCGGTGCTGAAGCGTTGCTGGTGGATCTGCTCCAGGGTGGCGATGGCCTGGCCGCTGCTCACCCCCGCGGCCGGTAGGGCCCGGATGCTGATGGCGCGCACCAGGCGGCTGTGATTGATGGTGCTGGGGGCGCTGCCGGCCTGCAGCTGCACCAGCTGGCCCAGGGGGATCAGCTGGCCGCTGCGGCTGCGCACCCGCAGGTTGAGCACATCGCTGGGGTCGCGCCGGCCGCTGCCATCGAGCTGCACGATCACGCGCCGCACCTGATCGCCCTCGAAGCTGTCGTTCACGTAACTGCTGCCGAAGCTGGCTCCGAGGGTGGAGACCACGCTGCTGAGGTCCACCCCCAGGGCCGCCATCTGCAGGCGGTCGGGCTCGAGCCGCAGCACGGGGCCGCCGCTGCTGAAGCGG
>JBJTHL010000165.1:0-4986 GCA_046094445.1 Vulcanococcus sp. | reverse complement strand
CTGATCGATCACGCCCTGCTGGACCCCCATCAGGGGCGCGAGGCGGTGCTGCGCTGCTGCGATGAGGCACGCCATTTCGGCTTTGCCGGGGTGTGCCTCCACTCCCGCTGGCTGCCGGAGGCCCGCGAACGGCTCGGCACCAGCGGCGGCCGCGGCCCGCGGCTGATCAGCGTGGGGGGGTTCCCCTTCGGCGCCCTCCCGGCCGCCAACAAGCGGGCCGGGGCGGTGTGGGCGGCGGCGGCCGGGGCCGAGGAACTCGATGTGGTGCCGGATTTCGGCGCCCTGGCCGATGGCGACAGCCGCCGCTTCTGCGACGACCTGGCCCCCATGGTGGAGCTGGGCCTGCCGGTGAAGGTGATCCTGGAGGTGGGGCGGCTGAGCAGCGCAGCCCTGGAACTGGCGGTGGAAGCCGCGATCGATGTGGGGGCCGCCTGCCTGAAAACCGGCAGCGGCTTCGGGCCGGCCGCCACCGTGCAGCAGGTGCAGCAGCTGCGCCAGCTGGCCCGCGGCCGCGCCGCCATCAAGGCCTCCGGCGGCATCACCACCCTGGAGCAGGCCCTGGCCCTGGTGGAGGCCGGCGCCAGCCGGCTGGGCACCAGCCGCGGCGTGGCCCTGATCGAGGCCCTGCGCCAGGGCGGCAGCGACGCCCCATGAGCGGCGAGCGGCGGCTGGAGGGGCTGGTGCTGCGCAGCATGGCCCTCGGCGAAAGCGACCGCCTGCTCACCCTGCTCAGCGAGGAGGCGGGCCTGATCCGGGTGGTGGCTCCCGGCGCCCGCAAACCCAAGAGCTCCCTGGCGGCGGCCGTGCCGTTGGCCCAGCTGCGACTGCAGCTGGGCGGTCGCGGCGAGCTGCAACGGGTGCGGCAGCTGCAGGTGCTGCGCAATTTCGCCGCCCTGGCCGAACGGCTGGAGACCCTGGCGGCAGCCCAAGGGCTGGCGGAACTGGCCCTGCAGCTAGCCCCGACGGATATGCCCCTCGACGGGGCGCTGCCCACCCTGCTGCTGCAGCTCAACCGGTTGGACACCGTGGTGCGCGAGCGGCAGCTGCACCTGGAGGCACTGGCCATCAGCGTGCAGGCCAGCGTGCAGTTGCTGGCCCTGGGTGGGTACGCCCTGCCCCTGGCCAGCTGCGCCCGCAGCGGCGCCCCGCTCGATCCACCCCTGGGCCAGTGGGAGTGGCGCTGCAGCCTGCTGGCGGGGGAAGGTCTGGCGATCGGCGCGATCGCCGGCGCCCAGCTGATGCTCAACCCCTCCGAGCTGGCGCTGCTGCAGCGGCTGCCCAGGCCGGCCCTGCCCCGGCGCCGCGATGGCGAGCTGATGGGCCCCGAAGCGGTGTGGCTGCGGCTGCTGCAGCTGCAGGAGATCTGGTGCCGCGAGCACCTGGGCCGCAGCCCGCGCGCCTGGCGGCTGCTGCGCCAGTGCTTTGGCGGTGCGCCATCATCAGGGGTCGGCCAGCCGCCCTACCCCCCGTGCAGCCCTTGAGCGAGCCCGCCCGATCCTCCGGTTTACAGGCGGTGCTGGCCTTGAAGGAGTTCCGAAAGCTCTGGCTGGGGCAGGTGTTCAGCCAGCTGGCCGACAAGTTCTACATCGTGTTGATGGTGTTTCTGATCGCCCAGTACTGGGTGACAGCCACACCGGCGGCGGGCAGCCCCCTGGCGGAAGCGGCGGGGGCGCTGAACCTCAGCATCGAAAGCCGCGCCCAGCTGATCACGCTCCTGGCCACCGGCATCTACGTGGCCAACACGATTCCAGCCATGCTGCTGGGGCTGGTGGCCGGCGTGTGGGCCGACCGCTGGCGCAAGCGGGAGGTGATGGTGGCCTCCAACGGGATCCGCGCCGGCCTGGCGGTGCTGATTCCGTTCTGCCTGATCGATGGCCCCCACTGGCTGGGGCTGAGCTGGGGCTACTGGGGCCTGCTGCTGATCACCTTCCTGGAATCGGTGCTCACCCAGTTCTTCGCACCGGCGGAACAGGCGGCGATTCCGATGTTGGTGCCATCCCAGCACCTGCTGGCCGCGAATTCGCTGTATCAGGCCACCAGCATGGGGGCCACGATCGTGGGCTTCGCCCTCGGCGATCCGGTGCTGCGGCTACTGCAGCGCCTGCTGGCGGGCCTCGGCATCCGCGATGGCGAGTTCGTGCTCCTGCCGATCTGCTACGGCCTGGCGGCCCTGTTCATCGCCACCATCCGCGTGCAGGAGCCCCGCCAGCCCAACCGCTCCATCAGCCTGTGGAGCGAAATCGGCGAAGGCCTGCAGGTGCTGCGGGAGCAGGCCAGCGTGCGCAACGCCATGCTCCAGCTGGTGCTGCTTTACAGCCTGCTGGCCGCGCTCTACGTACTGGCCATCAGCCTGGCCTCGGCCATCCGCCAGCTGGGCCCCACCCAGTTCGGAACGCTGCTGGCGATGAGCGGCATCGGCCTGGCCGTGGGGGCGGTGGCGGTAGCCCAGGTGGGCCACAGCCTCAACCGCCGCCGTCTGGCCGCCGCCGGCCTGGGCACGATCGCCTGGACGCTGGTGCTGCTGGGCCAGCTGCGCGGCCATCTCGGGCTCACCCTCGGGCTCTGCGCCCTGCTCGGGGTGGGGGCGGCCCTGCTGGCGATCCCCGCCCAGACCACCATCCAGGAGGACACCCCGGAGGCCATGCGCGGCAAGGTGTTCGGCCTGCAGAACAACCTGATCAACATCGCCCTCAGCCTGCCGCTGGTGCTGGCGGGGGCGGTGGTGAGCCGTTACGGCCTGCTGCCGGTGCTGTGGGCCCTGGCGGGCCTGGCCCTGGCAGCGGCGCTACTCGAGAAGCCCTGGAAACGCTGCTAGCGTCGACACCCGGACGAGCCTGCCACTGCGTGCCTCACATCGCCTGGCTGGGCAAGAAATCTCCCTTCTGCGGCAACGTCACCTACGGGCTCACCACCACGGAGGCCCTGCGCCGCCGCGGCCATGAGGTGAGCTTCATTCACTTCGACACCCCTGCTGCAGCCCTGGCGGTGGGCACAGCCTGGCGGGCGGCGGACAGCGAACTCCATGGGGTCAGCTCCGCCAATCCGGAGGTGGCGCTGCCGTATCTGGTGAAATCGCAGGTGTACACGATCCCCTCGCCGGGGGCCCAGCGGGAGCTGCGGGAATCGCTGGAGCGGCTGCAGCCTGATCTGGTGCACGCCAGCCTCACCCTCTCGCCCCTGGATTTCCGCCTGCCGGATCTCTGCCAGCAACTCGGGCTGCCACTGGTGGCCACCTTCCACCCGGCCTTCGATGCCAGCCTGCGCAACCTCAGCGCCGGCACCCAGCAGCTCACCTATCAGCTCTACGCCCCCTCCCTGGCCCGCTACGACAAGGTGGTGGTGTTCTCCGCCCTGCAGGCGGAGGTGCTGGCCAGGCTGGGGGTGCCCGAATCGCGGCTGGCGGTGATCCCCAACGGGGTGGACCCGCAGCGCTGGGCGCCCGCGGCCCCCGGGGCACCCAGCGCTGCGCTCGCGGAGCTGCGCCAGCGCTTTGCCGGCCAGCGGGGGTTTCTCTACCTGGGCCGCACCGCCCCCTACCCGATTGTGCCGGCCCTGCTGCGGGCCGGGCGCCGGGGGCAGCCGGCCGGCCGCACGCTGGTGGTGGTGGGCGATGGGCCGGTGCGCAGCCCGCTGATGCAGGCCTACGGCCCGGAGATCGGCGTGCACTGGTGGGGCTACGAGCCGGATCAGGACAGACGGCTGGCGCTGCTGCAGCTGGCGGAGGTGTTCCTGCTGCCCTCGCTGGTGGAGGGCCTCAGCCTGGCGCTGCTGGAGGCCATGGCCAGCGGCACCAGACCGGCGTAGAGGCGCTCCAGCTGGTCGATGTTGCGTGCCAGGGTGTAACGCTCCAGCGCACGCTGACGCGCCCGGCGGCCTGAGAGCGGGAGCCCAGGCAGCCGCAGATCTCAGCTCTCGAGGCCCCACTCCCGGCGGATCAATGCCAATGGCTGGTCCGCCAGATCGAAGTAATCCACACCCAGCAGCGGGTCGACCCTGCAGGCCGCGCCGCGCCGGATCGCCGCCGCCACCCGCTCCACTGCGCCGGGATCCGTGAGGGTGTGGGCGTAGTCGGCGCCAAGTACCACGCTGCGCAGCAGGCCGGTTTCGTAGATGCTCACCGCACCGAGGAAGCCGAGCATCGCCCCCCGCGAACGGCTGGCGGCGGCCATGAAAGCTGTCACCTCCAGCTCACCGATTGGGGTGGTGTCGTAGCCCGCCAGCAGGTGCACCCAGTCGTGATGAGCCAGTGCGGCATTGCCGGCGCCCAGCTCGCCGGGCAGACGGAAGCCGCGCTGTTGATAGAAGTCCCAGAGGCCGCGGCCGAGACTGCCCAGCGGACAATCCGCCAGCGCACGCCAACGGCGCAGCTCCTGCGGATCCGCCTCCACCGTGAGGGCATAGGCCGCGGAGCCGTACTGCTCCAGCAGCGCCTGGAAGTGCGGGTCGTCCTGGGGATCGCTTTCGCCGATCCAGTTCAGCCTGTAGAAATCAGCGGTGGCGATGGCCTGGCTGCGGCAGCTGAGATCCCGAGCCAGCAGCAGCACCTCATCCTCCACCGCCAGCGCTTTGGCCCAGCGCTCCAGGGAGCGTTGCAACGGCAGGGGGATCGGCCGGCAGAGCAGTTCGAGCATGACCAGCAGCTCGATCAGCTCATGCCGCTGCTCCGGATCGGGCAGGGCCGCAGCCACCTGCTCCGGTTCCGCCGGCTCCAGCTGCTGCCAGTCCAGCGGAACCCCGAGCAAGCGCTCGAACAGCACCCGCAGCAGCTCCGGCTGGGCGGGGCTGGACCAGCCGGAGCCAAGGCGACACGCGCCCACCACGGCCGCGGCCAACAGGGGAGCCTGCTCTGGGCTGTTGTGAATCAGGAACACAGTCGGGGCGCGGACTCCATCAACCCAGTTCAGCCCAGCTCCGCGCAGCAGGCCGCAAACGCCGCCGCCGGATCCGCCACCGCCGTGATCGGGCGGCCGATCACCAACTGGCTGG
>JBJTHL010000164.1:0-5669 GCA_046094445.1 Vulcanococcus sp. | reverse complement strand
GCCCTGATCGGCTGGATTCCGGCGATGGTGTGGCTGGCCTGGAAAAGCCTGCCCTGGAAGCGGGTGGCCCCCGCAGCGGTGCTGGCCATCCAGGGGCTGTTCGCCGTGGGGGCCCCCTGGCTGTGGAACAACTTCCTCCAGCCCCACCAGCGGGCAAGGCTCACCCTGTTTCTCGATCCCAATCAAGACCCGATGGGCGGCGGTTACCACCTGCTGCAGAGCATGGTGGGCATCGGCTCCGGCGGTTGGTTCGGCACCGGCCTGATGCAGGGCCATCTCACCCTGCTGCGCTTCATCCCGGAGCAGCACACCGATTTCATCTTCAGCGCCCTGGGTGAGGAGCTGGGCTTCGTGGGCTCGCTGCTGGCGGTGCTGGGTTTTGTGGTGTGGATCTGGCGGCTGCTGCAGATCGCCGGCAAGGCCCGCAGCGATGTGGAGTCGCTGGTGGTGGTGGGCATCGGCGCCATGGTGATGTTTCAGGTGGTGGTGAACATCAACATGACCATCGGCCTCGGTCCCATCACCGGCATCCCGTTGCCCTGGTTCAGCTACGGCCGCTCGGCGATGCTCGTGAACTTCATCGCTCTGGGCCTGTGTGCGTCGGTGGGACGCCGCGGCAGCCAGGGTCAGAAGAGTCGCTGGTGATGGCGGGCTCCTCCACCAGCCTCGAGGCCCTGCGCCGGCGGTTGGCGGAGGGGGTGGCCCCCGGCCGGGGTGATGAGGACGGCGTGCGCCGCCAGTGGTGGGCGGCCCTGGCCACGATCCAGGACGACTTCCTCCTGCCCCAGGCGGCAGATCAGGGGGTCTGGCTGGCGGCGCCCCTGCCGGCCCTCTACGAGCCCGCCCTGCTGCACCGCCTGCAGGGGTGGGTGTGGGCCCCGCCGGAGCTGGGGGCGCTGCTGCAGGCCCCGGCGCCGCGGCTGCCGGGGGTGAGCGCCGGCCCAGGGGCAGCGGCGGCCGGTGGTTTTCAACGCCTGCCATTGCAGGAGGCCGATGGCACCGATCCGTTTCTGCTGGTGATCACGCCCCGCTTTCAGGTGGCTCTGGCCCTCAGCGGCGATCCCCAGGGCCGCCAGCTGCTGGTGCGCTTCGATCCGGCCACCCTCTCGGCGGCGCTCACCCTGCTGGATGAACGGCTGCAGGCCAGCGATCCCGCCCAGGGCCAGCGGCTGCGCCAGGCCCTCCGCCGCCTTGGCACTCTCCAGAACGAGGAGCAGCTGGCCGGCCGCTTCTGGCCGCTGCTGGCGGAGCGCCTGGCGGCCATGGCCCCCAGCCTCACCCTGCAGCCCCTGGTGCACCGCAGCGCCGCCCCGGATGCCGGGACCAGCACCGCGGCCGCCCCCAGCAGTGAGCTGGCCCTGCTGGAAGCCCTCACCCATGAGGTGCGCACCCCCCTGGCCACGATCCGCACCCTGATCCGCTCGCTGCTGAAACGGGCCGATCTGCCCGCCCTGGTGCGCCAGCGTCTGCAGCAGATCGATGGCGAATGCAGCGAGCAGATCGATCGCTTCGGCCTGATCTTCCTGGCGGCGGAATTGCAGCGGCAGCCGCAGGTGGAGGCGCCCCAGGCCCTGGCCCGCACCGATCTGGCCCGGCTGCTGCGCCTGCTGGAGCCCGCCTGGCAGCAGCAGCTGCAGCGCCGCAGCCTCAGCCTGGCCCTCGCCATCAGCGGCGAGCTGCCGCCGGTGCTCAGCGATCCCACCCGGCTGGAAACCGTGCTGGGGGGCCTGGTGGATCGCTTCAGCCGCGGGCTGCCGGCCGGGGCGGAGGTGCGCCTCAGCCTGCAGCCGGCCGGAGCCCGCCTCAAGCTGCGGCTGAGCGCCAGCGGGGTGGAGCTGGCGGAGGCCGAGGCTGATGGCAGTGAGCGGGTGGGTCCGGTGCTCAGCTGGAACCCCGGCACCGGCAGCCTGCAGCTCAGCCGCCAGGCCACCCAGCGTCTGTTTCACAGCCTCGGCGGCCGGCTGGCGGAGCGGGCCGGCAACGACCTCACGGTGTTCTTCCCGCTCGCCCCCAGCCCTTAGCGGCTCAGCAATGTTGACGGGTGTGAAGACCCCGGCGCCGGTGCCGGCTGGCCCTAAATCACGGTGCTAGCTTCCAGCCGAAAGGTCTGCGGTCCGCCGACTTCCCCCACCGGAACAGCCATGGCATCCAGCGTGCAACTGAGCGGTCAACTCCCGAAGTACATCGGCAGCACGGGCGGTCTGCTCAACGCCGCTGAAACCGAGGAGAAATACGCCATTACCTGGACCAGCAGCAAGGTTCAGGCGTTCGAGCTGCCCACCGGCGGCGCCGCCCACATGAACGAGGGCGAGAACATCCTGTACTTCGCCCGCAAGGAGCAGTGCCTGGCGCTGGGTACCCAGCTGCGCACCAAGTTCAAGCCCCGGATCGAGGATTACAAGATCTACCGCATCTTCCCCGGCGGCGACACCGAGTTCCTGCATCCCAAGGATGGTGTGTTCCCCGAGAAAGTGAACGAAGGTCGTCAGATGGTGGGTCACAACGCCCGCCGCATTGGCCAGAACCCCGACCCGGCCAGCCTGAAGTTCAGCGGTCGCAACACCTTCGATTCCTGATTCCCGGCGCCCGTCTCCGGCGACAGCCACAGACGGGCCAACCTCTATAAAGGCGGGGCCGGGTGCCCCGTTTTTTTTGCCTGTGCGTCGCCGTGATGCTCTCCCCTGATCGCGCCACCGTTCTGGCCCAGGCCGCCGAGGGCAGCAGCTTCATTCCGATCTGGCGCACCTGGCCGGCCGATCTGGAAACACCGCTCACCACCTGGCTGAAGGTGGGTGCCAGCAGCGCCCATGGCGTGCTGCTGGAGAGCGTGGAGGGCGGCGAGCGCCTGGGGCGTTGGAGTTTTGTGGTGAGCGATCCGCTCTGGACGCTCACCGCCCGCGGCGAGCAGGCCGAGCAGGTGTGGCGCGACGGCCGCTGCCAGTCGCTCAGCGGCAACCCCTTTGACCTGGTGCGGGCAGCCCTGGAGCCGTACCGCGCTCCGGCGATCCCCGGCCTGCCACCTCTGGGTCAGCTGTTCGGCTTCTGGGGCTATGAGCTGATCCGCTGGATCGAGCCCACGGTGCCGGTTCACCCCACCGATCCAGGCGGCCCCCCCGATGGTTGCTGGATGTTGGCCGACAGCCTGCTGGCCTTTGATCAGGTGAAGCGCCAGATCACGGCCGTGGCCTATGTGGATCTGGCCAGCGCCGGTGCCGCCGCCGATCCCGCCGTCGCCTACGACGCTGCGGTGGCGCGCCTCGATGCGCTGGAGCAACGCATGCACCAGCCGCTCCCTCCGGCTGTGGCGCCGCTCAACTGGCGTGATGTGCCCGCCCTCGCGCTGCCCACCACCAGCAACCGCAGTCGCGAGGAGTTCGAGGCGGCCGTGCTCACCGCCAAGGACCACATCGCCGCCGGCGACGTGTTCCAGCTGGTGATCAGCCAGCGGCTGGAAACGCCGGTGCAGCGCGAGCCGTTCGAGCTTTACCGCAGCCTGCGGATGGTGAACCCATCGCCCTACATGGCCTTTTTCAACTTCGGCGGCTGGTACCTGATCGGCTCCAGCCCTGAGGTGATGGTGAAGGCCGAGCCCCTGGCCGATGGCAGTGGCCGTGTGAAGGCCTCCCTGCGCCCGATCGCCGGCACCCGCCCCCGCGGCGAGACCGACGCCGAGGACCGTGCCCTGGAGGCGGATCTGCTGGCGGATCCCAAGGAGCGCGCCGAGCACGTGATGCTGGTGGATCTGGGTCGCAACGACCTGGGCCGCGTCTGTGAGGCGGGCACGGTGCAGGTGAGCGAGTTGATGGTGATCGAGCGGTATTCCCACGTGATGCACATCGTGAGCGAGGTGGAGGGCCTGCTCGATCCCCGCTGCGATGTGTGGGATCTGCTGATGGCCTCCTTCCCGGCGGGCACCGTCAGCGGGGCCCCCAAGATCCGGGCCATGCAGCTGATCCATGCCCTGGAACCCGATGCCCGTGGCCCCTATTCGGGCGTGTACGGCGCCATGGATCTCAGCGGTGCCTTGAACACCGCCATCACGATCCGCACCATGGTGGTGCTGCCCCAGGCCGATGGTGGTTGGCGTGTGCAGGTGCAGGCAGGGGCCGGGCTGGTGGCCGATTCGGTGCCGGCCTCGGAGTTCCAGGAAACCCTGAACAAGGCCCGGGGCATGCTCAAGGCGCTGGCGTGTCTGGCATGAGCGGCCCGTTGCTTCCGCAGCCGGCGCTGCTGCTCAAAGGCTTCGAGGTGGAGCTCTACACCGGCCGGCCCGATGGCACGGTGGTGGGCTGCTCGGCCGAAGCGGCCGCGGCCTTCCCGGATTTCGTCACCGAGCCCGACTGCCGTAACCTCGAGTACACCACCCCCCCCGATGCCGGCTACGCCGCCCAGCTGGAGCTGCTGCTGGAGCCGCGCCGCCGCCTGCGCCCCTGGCTGGCCCAGCGGCAGCTCACCATGCTGCCCGGCAGCACCCTGAGCACCGGCGACAGCCAGCGCTTCGTGCGCTCCGATCCCGGCAATCCCTATCACGGCTATATCGAGGCCACCTACGGCACCCGGGTGGTCACCGCCAGCGTGCACATCAACCTCGGCCTCACGGCCATGGAGCCCCTGTTCGCCGCCTGCCGGTTGCTGCGCTGCGAAGGGGCTCTGCTGCTGGCTCTCAGCGCCTGCTCCCCCGTCCTCGATGGCCGGCCCACGGGTGCCCACTCCCAGCGCTGGCTGCAGTTTCCGCTCACGCCGCCGCAGGTGCCGCTGTTCCTCAGCCACCAGCACTACATCGACTGGGTCCATCAGCAGCTGGCCCTGGGCAGCATGCAGAACGTGCGCCACCTCTGGACCTCCGTGCGGCCCAACGGCGACGATCGTCCCCACGATCTCAACCGCCTGGAGATCCGCATCTGCGATCTGCTGGCCGATCCCCTGGAGCTGCTGGCGGTGACAGCCTTTGCCGAGTTGCGGATCCACCAGCTGTTGGCCGATCCCGATCGTCACGATCCCCTCCGCGCCAGTGCTCTCAGCCCCCAGGAGCTGGCGGAGCTGGCCGATGCCAACGACCGCAGCGCGGCCCGCAGCAGCCTGGATGCGCCCCTGCGCCACTGGCGCTCGGGCGACACCATCACCGCCCGCGCCTGGATCGCTGCCGAGCTGGAGGCGCTGGCGCCCCTGGCCTCCGAGCTGGGCCTCACCCCCTGGCTGGTACCCCTGCATCGGCTGCTGCAGGAGGGCAATCAGGCGATGCGCTGGCTGGCCGCCGCGGCCGGTGGCACGCCGGTGGCCGCCCGGGTGGCTGCCGGTGCGGCGGAGATGGAGGCCCAGGAAGCCCGCCTGACTGCAGGGCTTGCGACAGACCCAGCCGGCACTTTGGGATGATCATGGCTCGCTCCGCTGCCGCGCCCGCCTCCATGGGGCCCACCCTCGCCGCCACTGAAGTCCCTGTGTCTGCGGCTGAACCCCGGGTCACCCGCCTGCTGGGGGAACGGCTCGAGCTGGTGGAAGAGCTCTGGCAGACGGTGCTGCGCAGCGAGTGCCCGCCCCACCAGGCTGAACGGCTGCTGCGCATGAAAGAGCTCAGCGCCGGCATCGAGGGCGGTGAACCCGACTCCAGCTCCGAAGCTGCCACCGCGGCGATCGCTTCCGCCAGATCCATATCGCGGATCAGCTGCACG
>JBJTHL010000163.1:0-2562 GCA_046094445.1 Vulcanococcus sp. | reverse complement strand
GCTCGCTGCTGGAGCTGTTCGCGGGTGATCGTCTCGATCGTGGTTGCGGTGCTGCCGAGCGGTAGCTCGAGCATCTGGTTGAAATCACAGTCGAACAGCTGGCCATCGGCGGCTACCGAGAGCGTGTCGCGGCACATCAGGCCATTGAGCGCTTCGGCGTTGAATGCGTTATGGAGCAGCTTCAAGTAGCAGTTCACATGGCCATCGCGCTGCAGCTGCTCCAGGAAGCGGGCGATCGGCATGTTGTTGAGGCCGATCAGCTGATCGAACTGCACCCCCGCCAGCTCCTGGAGGCGCTGTTCCCACCGCAGCGTGTCGCAGGGGGTGAGCTGCTGCAGGCGTGTGCCCGCGGGATTGCTCATCAGCGTGAGCTGCCGCCTGGGATCGCCCTGGCCGTAGCCGAGATCGTTGAGCCGCCGCAGCGCCTCGATCGAGGCCTCCCAGGTGCCTTCACCCCGTTGGCTGTCGGTGCTGCTGGCCTCGGGCTGGGGCAGGCTGGCCACGATCTCCACCTGCTGCTCCGCCAGGAACGGCGCCAGATCCGCCAGGGCCGGCAGCAGCAGCACCGTGAGATTGCAGCGGTCGATCACGTGGCAGCCCTGGCGCCGGGCGGCCCGCACCAGGTCTCGAAAGCGGGGGTGCAGTTCGGGGGCGCCGCCGGTGAGATCAACGGTGGCCGGTTGCAGCCGCGCGATGGCCGCCAGGCACTGCTCCACCACCGCCTCGGCCATCAGCGTGTGGCCCTGATCGGGCCCCGCATCCACGTGGCAGTGGTTGCAGCGCATGTTGCACAGCCGGCCCAGATTGAGCTGCAGCACCCGCAGGGGGCCGCGCCGCGGTTCCGGCACCCCCCTGTGCTCGAGGGTGGTTTGGAACGCCTGCTCCTGGGGCAGGGCTGCCGCCAGCAGCTCCCGTTGCTGAACAGCGCTCAGGCGATCGCTGCGCACCCTGGGATGGCCGGCGCTCATGGGGCAGGGGGCAGGCCGGTGGGCAGTGTCGCCCAGTCGGCCGCGTTGAGCTGCGGGAACAGGCCGTCCTCGCGGCCGACGGCCTGCAGCCAGGCCGGATCGGGGGCGTTCCCTGCGTCGAGGGCCCGCATCAGCGTCCAGAACCGTTGCAGGTGGCGCTCGATGCGTTCGCGGGCCAGTTCGGTGGTGGTGCCGGCCCGCAGGATGAAGCTCCAATCGGAGCTCTGGGCCAGCAGCAGCTCCCGGCCGGCCTGGGTGAGCAGGTCGCGCTGGGCGGCGTTGGCCACACCCCGGTTCACCCGCTGCACCATCGCCCGTGAGGCGCGGTGCCACTGGGGGATCACCCAGGCGTTGCTGTCGTTGAGCCAATAGTTGTGGTAGCCGCCTTGGCCCCAGCTGGAGGGGGAGGGCTGGCAGAGCTGCAGGGCATCGCCGCGGCTCAGGCTCTCGCGCAGCGTCACCAGCTCCACGCCCTCCTGGCTGGCCTGGCGGAAGATCGCCCCCAGGAACTGGGGCCCCTCGAACCACCAGTGGCCAAACAGCTCGGCATCGAACGGGGCCACCAGCAGGGGCTGGCGGTCCATCGCGCGCCCCAGATCCGCCAGATGCCGTGCCCGCCCTTGCAGGTAGTGGCTGGCATCGCTCTGGGCGCAGCGCAGGGCTGCAGCCGGTTCGTAGGGCTGTTTGGCCTCCAGGCTGCAGCCGCGGCCGCTGACGCGGTGCAGCTTCAGGCCCAGGGGGCGGGGGCAGCCGATGCCGCGGGCCTCGAGATCTGCGGCGGGCAGATCCCAGCCCAGATCGCGATGAAATTCCCGGTAGGGCGCCTGGCCGGGGTAGCCGTCGCGGGCGCTCCACACCGGCAGGGTGGATTCGCTGTCGCGGGCGAAGAAGGCCATGCCCGCTGGCGAGCAGATCGGCGCATACACGCCGTAGCGCGGGCGGGGTTGCCCGTGCAGCAGGCCGTGGGCATCGAGGATGGCGTAGCGCAGGCCGCAGCTCACCAGCTGCCGATCGAGGCCCTCGTAATAGGCGCATTCCGGCAGCCAGATGCCCTGGGGCCGTACCCCCAGCAGCCGCTCGTGTTCGCGCACCGCTGTGAGCAGCTGGGCCCGCACCGCTTCTGGGCAGTCGCGCAGCAGCGGCAGATAGCCGTGGGTGGCGGCGCAGGTGAGCAGATCGAGCACGCCGGCCTGCTGCAGCCGGCGGAAGCGGGGCAGCAGATCACCGCCGCAGGCCTGCCAGGTGGCCACGGCACGGCCGAGATGCTCCGCCAGGCCGGCGGCAGCGGCGGCGTGCTCCGCCGGCGCCTGGGCCAGCAGCTCCTGCCGGACCGCCAGCCAGGGCCCAAAGCGACGGCTGAGTGTGGTGTTGCTCAGCAGCGAGAGCAACGTGGGCGAGAGCCCCATGCTCAGCCGCGGCCGCTGGGCTGGATCGGCGGCCGCCTGCTCCAGCATGTCCAGCAGGGGCAGGTAGCACTCCAGCAACGCCTGGAAATACCAGTCTTCCTCCAGGGAGCCGGGCTCGCTGGAGTGCACATAGGGCAGGTGCGCGTGCAGCACCAAGGCCAGGTTCCCGGCGGCCAAGGGCCCAGCTC
>JBJTHL010000162.1:0-5175 GCA_046094445.1 Vulcanococcus sp. | reverse complement strand
CTGCAGCACCTGGGGCGGCTTGCGGATAGGCGCCGGCGCCGCAGGCCGTGTGGGTCCGCTCTGGATGGGCCTCGGGGCCGGCGACTGAGGCTGCGACTGGGAACCGGCCGGGGGCTGAGGGGGCTGGGGAGTGCCGGAACCGGCCATGTCCAGGAGATGTCGCGAGAATCCACACTGTAGGGATGCCCCCCAGGGCTTCCAGTCCGCCCCCGCCCGCGCCGGTCGCGGAGAACCCCCCGTGGCACCGCAGCGCCCGGCCGCCCCCAGCCGCCCCGCTGGCGGTGGCGACGATGCGCTGTTCGACATGAGCGGCTTTGAGGGCATGAGCATGGCCGACCTTCTGGGCCCGGCCGACCGCCAGCCCCGCCGTGCCAGCGGTTCAGCCCGCATGGCACCCCCCCAACCCGAGCGCGCGGCCGTGCCCGCCCGCACCGTGGACGACTTCGACTTCGACGCCGACGCCTTCCTGGCGGCCCTCGACGAACAGGAGTTCGTGGGCACCACCGGCGAGGTGGCCACCGGCACGGTGGTGGGCATCGAGAGCGATGGCGTGTATGTGGACATCGGCGGCAAGGCCCCGGGCTTCATGCCCAAGAAGGAGGCCGGCCTGGGGGTGATCACCAACCTCAAGGAACGCTTCCCCAAAGGTGCGCAGGTGGAGGTGCTCGTCACCCGCGAGCAGAACGCCGACGGCATGGTCACCGTGAGCGCCCGCGCCCTCGCCCTGCGCCAGAGCTGGGAGAAGGTGCGCGTGCTGGAGAAGGAGGGCAAGGTGGTGCAGGTGAAGGTGAACGGCTTCAACCGCGGCGGTGTCACCTGCGATCTGGAGGGCCTCCGGGGCTTCATCCCCCGCTCCCAGCTGCAGGAGGGCGAAAACCATGAAGCCCTGGTGGGCAAAACCCTCGGCGCGGCCTTCCTGGAGGTGAATCCCGACACCCGCAAGCTGGTGCTCTCCGAGAAGAAAGCTGCCACCGCCGCCCTGTTCCAGAACCTGGAGGTGGGTCAGCTGGTGGAGGGCCAGGTGGTGTCCGTGAAGCCCTACGGCCTGTTTGTGGATCTGGGCGGCATCAGCGGCCTGCTGCACCAATCGGCGATCACCGGCGGCCAGCTGCGCGACCTGCGCGAGGTGTTCGGCCAGGGGGATCGGGTGAAGGCACTGATCACCGAGCTGGATCCCAGCCGGGGCCGCATCGCGCTCAATACCGCGCTTCTGGAGGGCCCGCCGGGCGAGCTGCTGGTGGATCGCGAGAAGGTGATGGCCGAAGCCGCCGACCGTGCCAACAGGGCGCGTAGCGTGCTGCGCCAACAGGAACAGACCGCCGGATGAGCCAGGCCATCGAGCAAGCCCCCGCGGCGGCGGCCGCCATCGAGGCCGACTGGGAACTCGACTACTACTCGCGGCCGATCCTGGATCCCGATGGCAAGAAGCGCTGGGAGCTGCTGATCTGCAGTGCCGCCGCCCAGGCCGATCAGCCCAGCGTGCGCTTCCGCTGGGTGCTGCCCTGCCCGGCCAGCAGCGTCAATTCCCAGTGGCTGCGCCAGGGATTGGAGCAGGCCCTGGCCCAGGCCGTCGCCGAGGGGTTCGCAGCCCCGCGGCGCCTGCGCTGCTGGCGGGCCTCGATGCGCACCATGGTGCAGCGGGCTGCCGAACCGCTCGGGCTGGAGGTGGTGGCGAGCCGCCGCTGCTATGCCCTGGTGGAATGGCTGCGGGAACGGGAGGCCACGGTGTACCCCGCGGAGGAGGGCTACATGGCGGGCCCCCTGGCGCCACCGCCCCAGGCGATCCAACCGCTGGCGGTTCCCCTGCCGGAGGCCGCCCGCGGCGACAGCTGGACCTGGGCCTCGCTGCCGCTGGCGGCCCTGCGCGAAGCCGGCGGCTGGCCGGTGAGCTTCGCCGGGCTGGTGCCCCTCCCCGCCGCACTCGACGACGACGTGATGGTGAGCGGCCTGAGGCTGTTCAGCGCCAGCCGCTCCCTGGCCATCGCCGGCTGGCTGGCTGGCCTGGAGCCGGTGCGGCTGGAGATCACCGCCAACCAGCTGGTGCTCGAGGCCGGCATGGAAGACCGCTGGTTGCTGGGCAACCTGAACCCGGAGGAGGCCAGCGCCGCCGCCGAGGCCTTCCGCACTGCCCGCAGCCAGGCCGCAGGCATCCAGTTCATCGCCGTGCAGAGCGGCCCCGATCAACAGGGGTTCGATGGCTTCTGGTTGCTGCGGGATCTGCCCGATGCCTGATCGCCAGGCCTGCCGTGGCTGAAGCCGTCCCTGCGCCGTTCGACCGGCCCGATGCCGGCTTCAACAACCTGCCGGGCTGGAGCTGGGTGGGCTGCTACGGCGGCTACTACCTGCAGGCCGATCTGCTGCAGGGGTTCGAGCATGGCTTCTTCACCCGCCAGTGGCACGGCCGCGACCCCGCTGTGTTGGCGGGAGTCGTGAGCGCCGGGATGAGCGTGCACCGGCCGCGGCAGGTGCACAGCGCCCTGGTGCTGCCGGCCAGCGCAGCCAGCCGCGAGCCCTGGCCCGAGGCCGATGGGCTGGTCAGCGATGCGGGCGGGCAAAGCCTGTGGGTGTGCGGCGCCGATTGCACCCCCGTGCTGCTGGCGGATCCCCGCAGCGGCCGCGTGGCGGCCTGCCATGCCGGCTGGCGCGGCGTGGCCGGTGGAATCCTGCTGGAGGCGATCGCCCAACTGGAGCAGATGGGCTGCCGCCGCAGCGACCTGCTGGTGGCCCTGGGGCCCGCGGTGAGCGGCGCGAACTACCAGGTGGACACCACGGTGGCGGAGCAGATCGCGGCCGCCCTGCCCGGCAGCCTGGCCGACCTGCAGGCCTGCGGCGCCCTGGGTCCGGACGCGGATCCCGAGCGCCATCGGCTCGACATCCGCACCGCCAGCCGCCGCCAACTGCAACAGGCCGGCCTCGACCCAGGCCAGATCAGCAGCTGCCCCCTCTGCACCGTGGCCGAACCGCTGCTGTTTCACTCCTGGCGCCGCGATCAGGTGAAGGCGGTGCAGTGGAGCGGCATCGTCTCCCAGCAGCTCGACAGCTGAGCACGCTGGCGGGCCTCAGAGGCCCAGATCCAGGCTCAGCTGGCCCGCATCCTGGCGGCTGCGCCTCCGACTCCGCTCAGGCCGGGGCGCCGCCGAAGCCGCCGCCGGGCGGGCCGCCGTGAACCAGCTGAGCAGCGCCTGCCACTGGGATGGGGCGAGCCCGTCGAGCGGCACGGCGGCCGGCAACAGCGGCAGGCTGCACCACGGCTCCGGCAACCGGGCGATGGCCTGGCGCACGTCGCCGATGCGGCGGCGTTGCTGCTGCAACGTCGCCAGGCGCTGACGGCGGGCGCTGTCGTAATCGAGCAGCGGTGGTGGATAGGCCGCCATGGCGGGGGGCTGGCCGAGTTGATCGTTGGTGAGCTCTGCCAACTCCGGCAGCCAGCGGCGGATGAACTCCCCCTGGGGATCGCAGCGATCCACGGCCACCTGCCCGGGGTGATAGATGCGGGTCCAGGCCGCGTCGCCGCGCACGGTGACGCCCGCCTGCATCGCCCACTGGTAGTGATCGATCGGGCAGTCGCCGTCGATCAGATGGCGCATGAAATGCAACGCGCCCCAGCGCCAGTCGATCCCGCAGAGGTTCACGAGAAAGCTGGCGTAGATCGCCCGGCTGCGGAAGTTGAGCTCCAGCCAGCCACCTTCCGCCGCCAGGCAGCGGCCGGCGGCATCCACGATCGGGAAGCCGGTGCGCCCCTGCTGCCAGCGGCTGTACAGCTCCGCGGCAAGGCCGCTCAGAGGAGCAGGGGCAAGCGGATCGCCGGATCCGCGGGGATCGCCGTGGTCCGCTGCGGGCTCGTCGTAATCGCTCCAGAGCGAGCGCAGCTCCAGCTGGGGCAGATAGCGGAAGCGTTGATGCATGGCCGCCCCCCAGCGCAGCCGGCTGGCCAGCTGACGGGCGCTGCGGGCCCGGGCGGGATCGCCGCTGCCGAGCCCCTGGAGGCGGTGCAGGCACTGACGCGCGCTCACCACGCCGAACTTCAGGTAGGGGCTGAGGCCGCTGGTGGCTCGCGCGGCCGGATAGCTGAGCTCCCAGTAGTAGCGCCGTGAGGCCTGGCCCTGGCAGAAGGCGTCGAGCCGGGCCAGGGCGGCGGCACTGCCGGCTGGCGGCAGGGGCTTGCCATCGGGCTGCATCCCCAGCTCCTCGAGGCTGGGGATGGGCTGATCCGGCAGGGCTGCACTCACCGGCGGAGCCTGGAGCCGGGGCGGCGGCGCTGCCGGCAGGGCCGCCATCGCCTGGTGCCAGTGCTGCTGCCAGGCCAGGTAGGGCAGCAGCTCGGGGCAGCCGCCCGGGGGTTCCAACCAGTGCAGCGGCATGCGCTCGCGGGCCAGCCGCGCCGCCACGGCGGCATCGCGCTGACGGCCGAACAGGCGTTCATGGTCGATCAGGGCGAGCACGCCATCAGCCCCGCTCGCCTGCACCACCCGGATCAGTTCCGTGGCGGGATCGCCACAACGCACCAGTAGCCGGGCGCCGCAGTGGCGCAACTCCCTATCCAGGGCGCGCAGACTCTGCAACAGGAAAGCCACCCGAGCCGGCGCCGTTTCCGGGTGAGCGAGCAGCGCTGGATCAAGAATGAACAGGGGCAACACAACCCCGCGGCGGGCACCCTCCTGGATCGCCGGGTGATCCGCCAGGCGCAGATCCCGGCGAAACCAGATCACGTTGCAGCCCATCGCCGCGGATTCGCACCAGACCAGCCTTGCTGATCGGCAGATGAAGTGTGAGAATGCAGATGTTGCATAAATGTTGTTCTGATGCTCACCGGACCCGATCTGCTCGCCAAGGTCAAAGAGCTTGGCGATGCCAGCAAGTCCGACATTGTTCGGGCCTGCGGTTACGTGTCCACCAAGAAGGACGGCACCGAGCGCCTCAACTTCACCGCCTTCTACGAAGCCCTGCTCAATGCCAAGGGCGTGGACTTCGGCGGTAGCACAGCCAAGGTCGGCAAGGGGGGCCGCAAGCTGAGCTTCTCCACCAAGGTGCAGTTCAACGGCAACCTGATGGTGGGCAAGGCTTACACCGCCCTGCTCGACCTCAAGCCCGGCGACGAGTTCGAGATCAAGCTGGGCCGCAAGCAGATTCGCCTGGCTCCCCTGGGCGCCACCGACGACGAAGAGTGAGGGCAAC
>JBJTHL010000161.1:0-5479 GCA_046094445.1 Vulcanococcus sp. | reverse complement strand
CCCATGAGCGAGGCGCCCACGCTGCCGTCCAACCTCAGCCACCACGGCCAGGTGGGGCTGTGCCTGGCGGGCATGGGTGGCCTGATCGGCCTGTGGGCCCTGTTCTGGCCCGTGCCCACGGAGGTGATCGGTTCCGGGGTGTTGATCTATCCGGAGAACGCCGGTGTGTTGAATGCCCGCTCGGCGGGACAGGTGCAGCGGCTGGCGGTGCGGGTGGGGGCGCCGGTGCGCAAGGGCGAGGTGCTGATGACCCTCTATCTGCCTGTGCTGGAGAAGGAGCTGGCCCAGCAGCGCGGCAACCTGGCCCAGCTGGAGCGCATCAACCGCAACCTCGACAGCCGCGACCGGCTGCGGCTGGACACCGAGAAGCTGGCGGTGGAGACCGCCCTGGCCAAGCTCGACGACGACACGGGCCGCTACCGCGCCCTGCAGGCCACCTACGCCGGCAAGCTGCGCAACCTCGAATGGCTCAGCCGCCGCGAGGTGGTGGCCCCCCTCTCCACCGAGGTGGTGTCGGCGGAGCAGGGGCTCACCACCACCTCGGTGAATCTCGATGGGGTGCGCATCGATCGCCGCAAGGTGCTCACCGCCTACGAGCAGGTGAAGCTGCAGATCGAAACCCAGGCCCTGCAGCGCCGCTATCAGATCGGCGATCTGAAGCGTCAGATCCGCGTCACCGAGGCGCGCATCGCCTACGACGGCCAGGTGGTGGCCGAGCGCGATGGCCGCGTGCTTGACCTGCAGGTGATCCCCGGCCAGACCGTGGCCCTCGGCCAGCGGCTGGGCACGATCGGCCGCGCCGCCCGGCCCGCCGCCGGCGATGGCCCCCTCAAGGCGGTGGCCTACTTCGCCCCCGCCGATGCCCGCCGCCTGCCCGTGGGCCTGCCGGTGGAGGTGGTGCCTCTCTGGAACCAGCGCGGGCGCTTCGGCGGCATCGTGGGCCGCGTGAGCCAGGTGCTCAGCCTGCCCGCCACCGAAGACGACGTGTCCACCACCACCGGCAACCCGCAACTGGCCGAGGAGCTCACCAAGAACGGCCCGGTGATGCGCGCCGAGATCGCCCTCGAGCACGACCCCCGCAGCCGCGATGGCTACCGCTGGACCCTCTCCGGCGGCAGCGGCGTGTTCCCCGTGCGCGATGGCCTCACGGTGCAGAGCCATGCCTATGTGGAATGGCGCGCTCCGCTCAGCTATGTGCTCCCCGGCTTGCGCTCCCTCACGGGCGGTTACCGCAGCCTGCTGATCGATCGCCGCTGGAACCTGCCGGATCTGCGCCAACCCGGCACCCTGCCCTGAGCCCTGTGATGCCCCGCCTGCCGATCCGCAACCCGCTGCTGCGCCAGGAGCTGCCCTGGCTGGTGGCGGAAACGGTGCTGCTGCTGATCCTCTGCAATGCCAACCCGCCGGAGCTGTGGTTCTGGCTGGTGGTGCTGCTGGTGATCCTCGGCTACCGGATCGAGCGCTGGTGGTCGTCGCGGCCGCAGGGCTGAGGCCCGCGGCGGGGGTCAGTGCTCAGCCGTTCACGATCGCGGCCCACTGGCGCTCGCCATCGCTCAGGGCCTGCAGGGCCTGGCGGCAGAGCACCAGCCGGGCGGCGATGCGCTCCAGCCGCTCCAGGGAGGCGGCATTGGCGGCGCTGTCGTTGAGCTCATGGGCCAGCTCCAGCCAGGTGCTGGGCGGTTCCAGCGCCGGTTGGGGCGGTGGCGGCAGCGGGCGCCGTTGCCCCGTGGGCTGCAGCCGCTCCCGCCAGAGCGCCAGCCGCTCCACCAGCTGGCGCAGCAACAGCGCCTCGGCCCTGTGCAGCCGCTCCACCAGGGCGGCATCCAGGCCGGAGGGCGGCCGGTGGCGCTGCATGCCGGCAATGCTGGTGATCAGCCGCGAGGCGGCATCATCCAGGTTGAGCACCAGCCGGTAGGCGGGGTGCCGCAGCGGATTGCTGCCCAGCTCACCCGCCAGGGCGGGGCGCTGGCGGCGCAGGGCCATCAGCTGCAGCCGCAGCTCCCGCAGATCGATGGGGGCGCCATGGGTGTTGGATGCATGGCCATTGGCACCATGGGTGTTGGCGCCAGCAACGGCCCCGGCCTGGTCGGGGTCGAGCTGGGCGGCCAGGGCACCCAGGCTCGTTTCCAGCCGAACCAGCAGCTGGGTGTAGCTGCTGAGGGCCGTGGCCAGGGCCCGGCTCGGCCAGAGCAGCCGCAGGCTGAGCAGGGCCAGCAGGATGCCCATGGCCGTCCAGAACAGCCGCAGGCTGATCCAGCTGCCGAGCTGCTGGTCGTGCACCAGCCAGCCCATCACCACGATGATGCCCCCCACCTTGTAACCCACCTGCAGCCCCAGCCAGCTCCCCAGGCCGCGCAGGGTCGCCAGGGTGATGGCGATCGCCAGGGGGAACGGCAGCCCCTGCAGGCCGTGGAAGCCGATCCACAGCACCACCGAGCCGAGCACGCTGCCCAGCAGCCGCTGGCGGCCCATCTCCAGGGAGGTGCCGTAGGTGCCGGTGCACACGGCCAGCACCGCCAGGGGCATGTACATCCCGAACGGCAGGCCGCTGAGGCTGGCGAAGCCGTTGGCCAGGCCTGCCGTGAGGGCGATCCGCAGCTCGGCGCGGCTCATCAGCATGGCGGCTGGCTCCGTCCGATCGCGCCGAGGCTGGCGTGCAGCGGCCGCTGCTCCTCCGCCAGGGCGAGCAGCGGCAGCAGGGGCAGACCCCGCTCGCGGGCCATGGCCTGCCAGACCCCGGGGTTGCGCGCTGGCGTTGGCTGGCCGCCCCCCGCCAGCTGCGCCGCCAGGGCGTTCACCCCCAGGGCCAGGGGCGAGCCGTGGCCATCCAGGCCGGCCGGCAGGGAGCTGAGCAACCGCTCCCAGGCGATCCAGTGCTGATGGGCCTGGCGCCAGAGCCTCAGGCGCCGCTCCCAGCCGCTGGCGCGCAGGCGCCGGTGGCGCGGACCGCTGCGCTCCCGGTTCACCAGGGTCTCGATCCGCTGCAGGTCGCTGGAGAGGGGCAACACATTCAGCGGAGCCGGCCTGGGGCGTTCGCCCGGCCCCTGCAGCCAGTGGGCGTAGCGCTCCAGCTGATCGCTCAGGCTGCGGCGCAGGCGGCCATCGGCGGCGCTGAGCTCGTGGTAGCCGGTGCGGGGCCAGAACAGCAGCCCCACGCCGATCGCCACCACGCAGCCCACCACCGTGTCGAGGGCGCGGTTGAACACGTAGTTCCAGTTCAGCGCCTCGTGGCTGGGGAGCATCAGGAACATCACGCTCACCAGCGCGGCGGTGCTGAGGCTCGCCTGCCAGCCGAACACCCGCAGCACCGGGATCATCAGCAGCAGCGACACGAGCACCCCCGCCCAGCCGCTCAGCACGGTGTGCACCAGGAAAGTGACCAGGCCGCCCACCAGGGTGCCCAGGATGCGGCCCGTGGCCGCCTGCACCGTCTGGTCGTCCTGGTCGTCGACCACCATGATCACCGCCAGCAGCGGGTACCAGATGAACTCCACCCGCTCGCACCACACGGCGATCGCCGCGGTGATGAACACCGCCACGGCCATCTTCAGGCAGTTCCGTAGCAGCTGAGGGTCCATCGCCAGCTGGATCTGGCGGGAGCCTATGGCCAATGCGCCGCCCTTGCCCTATGCAGGGGCGATGACGCTGCCGCTGCACCTCACCCCGGATCTGGAGGCCCTGCTGCGGATGGGGCTGGCCGTGCTCTGCGGCATGGCGGTGGGCCGCAACCGCGCCCAGCACTTCAGCAATCCCCAGCCCAACCGGGTGCGCGTGCATGTGCTGGTGGGGCTGAGTGCCTGCCTGATGGTGATGGCCGCCGGGGTGGATGCCTCCGCCCGCAGCCGCGCCATTCAGGGGGTGGCCACCGGCATCGGCTTCCTCGGCACCGGCGAGATCCTGGTGGATCGCTCCGGCCGCCACCACAACGGCACCCCGCAGGTGCACGGGCTCACCAGCGCCGCCTCCATCTGGTTCACGGCGGCCCTGGGGGTCACCGTGGCGGCCTCCACGCCGGTGCCGGCGGCGGCGGCCCTGGTGCTGGCGCTGATCGTGCTGTCGCAGCGGGGAAGGCTGCCGCCCCACAGTGATGACAGCGATGCAGGAGCGGGCCGTGGCTGATCCACATGGGTTCTGGAGCCACAAACCCTGGTGGTGCCAGCCCTGGACGATCGTGACCACCGGCGTGCTGCTGGTGGGCGGCAGCTGGTGGTGGCTGCGGCTGTGGTGGATCAGCCTGCCCCTCGCCCTGGGGGTGCTGGTGTGGTGGTGGCTGTTCCTGGTGCTGGTGCCCTCGGCCGAGGCTCAGAACAGGAACCTGTAGCGCTGCTCCTGGGGGCTGCCGGCGGCACCTGCACCGGAGTCCGTTGCGGCGGAGTCCGCGGCGCGGGGCCAGTCCGCCTGCCAGTAGCTCAGGCCATCGCGCATGAACGGCCGGCCCCCGAGGCGGTGGGCCTCCAGGCGGGTGCCGCCCATGGAGGTCACCAGGCCGCCGATCTCCATGGGGCCGAGGTCGGTCTTGAGGTCTTTGCCGGCGGCGTTCAGCACCGCCGGCAGACGCACCAGGCTCTCTGGCCGGGTGATCTGCTGGAACAGGGCCTTGAGCAGCAGGCGCTGACGATCCAGGCGGCCGATATCCCCCAGTTCGTCGTGGCGGAAGCGCAGGAATCCCTCGATGTCGCGGCCCCGCAGCACCTGCGGGCCGGCCTGGAGGTCGATGTGCAGGTTCTGGGTGTTGTCGTGATACAGCATCCGCTTGGGCACGTTCACCTCCAGCCCCCCCAGGGCATCCCCCAGCCGCCGGATCACCGACAGGTTCACCAGGATGTGGTGCTGAATCGGGCGATGCAGGCGCCGGCTGAGCTCCGCTTTCACCGCATCGGCGCCGCCGAGGGGATACAGCGCATTGGCCTTGATCGCCCCGAAGCGGCCGGAGTCGATGTAGGTGTCGCGGGGGATCTGGGTGATGTGGGTAACGCCGTTCTCAATCCGCAGGGTGTAGATCACATCCGTGTTGCCACCGCCGGCGTCGGTGCCGAGGATCAACACCTCCTTGTCGCCCAGGCCGCCCCAGGCGCTGAAGGGGTTCACCTGGGCCACGTTGCTGGCCGCGCTGCCGGGGTTGAGCAGGGCGTGCAGAGGAGCCGCCAGCAGGGCGCCGCTGCCCAGACCGATGCCGATGGCCACCAGCACCGCCAGGCGCTGATCCACAGGGGCTGGCGGCTGGCGCAACAGGGCAGGGCTCTTCATCATTGCAACCTATTTCGCGGCTTCAGGCACGACGGGGCATCGGTTCCCGCTGGCAGCCAGTTTCTGGGCTGGCCCCCGCGGCCGGCTCAGGGGGTGAGGGCTTCGTGGCTGCGTAGGCCGGCCTGGACCCGCCAGAGGTTCTGGTAGGCACCGCCCGCACCGATCAGCTGGTCGTGGCTGCCGCTCTCCACAATCCGGCCCTGCTCCAGCACCACGATCCGATCGGCATGGC
>JBJTHL010000160.1:0-14102 GCA_046094445.1 Vulcanococcus sp. | reverse complement strand
GCTCCTCCAGGCGGGTGGCGTCGGTCTTGATCAGCAGCCGCACCTCGCTGCTGCACTCCAGCTGGCCTTGGCAGTGGTAGAGCGAGGTCTGCGGGCGGTGGGCCACACAGGCCGCCAGGCGACGCTCCAGCAGGGTGCGGGCCAGGGCCTCCGCGCGCTCGGGGTCGGCTTCGGTGGTGAGGGCCAGGATCACAGGGGCGGGCATCACGGCAGCGGGGCCAACGGGGGCGGCACCCCCAGCTTCTCCAGCAGGGTTGCCACCGGCAAGCCGGTGGCCCCGGCCGCCGGCGGCGGACAGGCCAACCGCAGCAGGCGCAGGTTGAGGCGGCGGCACACCTGATGCCAACAGTGCTCCGCGGCCCCGCCGGACTGGCGGCACAGCACCGCCGTGATGCCCCAGTGGCGGCAGAGCGCCTGCTCCAGCCGGCCATCCGCCTGGGGATCCGGGCGCAGACAAGCCAGATGGGCATCCGGCAGCCCTGCCGCCAGAGCCAGCTGCAGGCTGGCGGGCCGATCCAGCACCCGGGCGAAGGGAAGCGCACCCGGAATCAAGCCCAGGGCGGCGGGCAGCTGGCGGGAGCCGATCGCCAGCAGCAGCCGCTCCCCCCGCAGATCCTGCTGCCCCAGGGCCGGCAGATCCGGCAGCACCATCAGCCCCGGCGGCGGCTGGTGTGCCGCGCCGCCCACGGCGGTGCGGCACAGGCTCAGCCAGGGCTGCGCGCGGCGCCGGCACACCGCCGCCAACTGCGCACTGATGGCACGGGCAAAGGGATGGCTGGCATCCACCACCCAGGCGGGCCGATGCTGCGCCAGCACCGCCTCCACCGCCGCTTCCCCAGCCAGGGGCCCGGCCTGCAGCTGCAGCCGCGGATGGGGCGCATAGGCCCGCAGGGCCTCGGGGCTCACCACGCTGACGCGCACCCACCATCCCCGGGCCCCGGTGCCGGCCAGCTGATCTGGCTGGTGGCCGGCACCGGTGACGGCCCGCCACTGGCGGCGGCCCTGCTGGCCCGGGGATGGTGGGTGCGCGTCAGCGTGGTGAGCCCCGAGGCCCTGCGGGCCTATGCGCCCCATCCGCGGCTGCAGCTGCGTTACACCCAGGACAATCAGACTCCGGTGGCGGAGATGGCGGTGCAACTCGATGGCCTGCGCCCCGACGACCCGCCGGGGCAGCTGAAGGTGGTGGGCTGGGGCAGCCTGGCCCAGGATCTGCAGAACCGCGTGCAGGTGGGCCAGCGGCTGGTGCTGGAGGGGCGCCTGCGCATGAACACCGTGACCCGCCAGGACGGCGTGAAGGAGAAGCGGGCCGAGCTCACCCTGGCCCGCCTGCATCCGCTCGCCGGCGGCGGCGCCGGCCAGCCGGCGGCTGCAGCAGCGCCAATGAGGGCCCCCGCTCAGGCACCGGCGCCGACCGCTGGCCGGGCCAGCGCGCCCGCCCGCTCCGCGGCGCCGAGCCCCGCCCGTAGCGCAGCACCCCCGGCGCCCGAACCCGCCACCTGGGACGCCTCCCCCCTGGTGCCCGATCTGCCGGACGGGGACGACGAGATTCCGTTCTGAGCTCAGGCCTGCTCCAGCTGGCGCTGGGCCTGCTCCAGCAGCTGGCCCAGCTCCCGCTCCAGCGCCGCCAGATCAAGGCGCAGATCAGGCCAGCGGCCGCGGTCGATCTGTTGCAGCAGCCAGGCGCGATCGCCCTGCAGCCGTTCCAGCAGAGCTGCAGGGCTCAGGTCGGCGTCCGGTTCGGCGGCCGGCCCCTGGGGGTTGCCCTCAGCAGGTGCCCCGTTGACCGAAGATGGCCCCATGCTTTCCATCGCTTCCCCAGGCAGCCTAGTCACGATCGCCGGGGCCTCCCTTTCGGCGATCGGCTGGATCGGCTACGCCACCGGCAATCCCAACCTCAGCCTGCCCACGATCTTCTACGGGATCCCCATCCTGCTGGGGGGGCTGGCCCTGAAATCCTCGGAGCTGCCCCCGGCTGCCCTGCTCGACGGCGACGCCGAGGCCATCGCCCTGCGTCAGCAACCCGCCAGCACCACCCTGCGCAAGCTGGTGAAGGACGTGACCCGCTGGCGCTACGGGCAGAAGGCGCATCTGGAATCGTCGCTGGAGGCGCTCAAGCTCTGGGATGAGGACGAACCGCCGCAGCTGATCAGCGTGCGCGAGCGGGCCGTGGACGGGCGCTATGGCGTGGAGCTGCGCTTCGAGGCCGCCGGGGTGCCCTTCGGGCGCTGGCAGGAGAAGCAGGATCGGCTGGGCCGCTTCTTCGCGAAGGGCCTGCAGGCCCGCCTGAGCGAACCAGCCCCCGGCGAGGTGCTGCTGGAGCTGCTGCCCGAGCCGCCAGCCGTCGTCCCTGACTCCACCCCGATCGAACCGTGAGCGCATCCGCCAGCAGCCAGGAGCGCACCGATGCCCTGCGGGTGTCGGTGCTGAGCGAAGCCCTGCCCTACATCCAGCGCTTCGCGGGCCGCCGCGTGGTGGTGAAGTACGGCGGTGCCGCCATGGTGCGCGAAGACCTGCGCGATGCCGTGTATCGCGATCTCGTGTTGCTGGCGTCCGTGGGGGTGAAGCCGATTGTGGTGCACGGCGGCGGGCCCGAGATCAACGACTGGCTGGGCCGCCTGAACATCGCCCCCGCGTTCCGCAACGGCCTGCGGGTGACCACCCCCGAAACCATGGATGTGGTGGAGATGGTGCTGGTGTGCCGGGTGAACAAGCAGATCGTGAACGGGCTGAACCGTCTGGGGGCCAGGGCCGTGGGGCTCTGCGGCAGCGATGGCGCCCTGGTGCTGGCCCGCACCTATGGCGACGGGGCCAACGGCCTGGTGGGCGATGTGGCGGCGGTGGATCCCTCGGTGCTGCTGCCGCTGCTGGATGCCGGCTACATCCCGGTGATCTCCTCGGTGGCGGCCGATCGCGAGGGCCAGGCCCACAACATCAATGCCGACACGGTGGCCGGCGAACTGGCGGCGGCCCTGCAGGCCGAGAAGCTGATCCTGCTCACCGATACGCCTGGCATCCTGCGCGACCGCGAGGATCCCGCCTCGCTGATCCGTTCGGTGAGCCTCTCCGGCGCCCGCGACCTGATCGCCTCCGGCGTGGTGGCCGGCGGCATGACCCCCAAAACCGAGTGCTGCATCCGCGCCCTGGCCCAGGGCGTGGCCGCGGCCCACATCGTGGATGGCCGCACCCCCCACGCCCTGCTGCTGGAGGTGTTCACCGATGCCGGCATCGGCACGATGGTGACCGCCAGCTCTCGCCCGCTCTGAGGTTGCGATGACGGCCGAGCCGGCCCGTGATACCCAGCCGGCGCAGCCTGCCGCTGACGCCCTGCTGGATCCCGCCCGCGCTGCCCTGGAGCGCGGCGACTACGGCCGCTGCCTGGCGCTGCTGCAACCCCTGGCCGAGGCCCACGCCGCCGCCACCCCGTTCGGCGGCAGCGTGCGGCTGCTGATGGCCACAGCCCAGATGGGCCAGGGCGATAGCGTCGCCGCCGCCGCCAGCTGCCGCAGCCTGCGCGCCTGCCGCGACAGCACCCTGCGGGCCATGGCCCGCGACCTGCAGGAGGTGCTGGAGGCCCCGGCCCTGGAGCGGCCGCGGGAGTGGTCGATGACCCTGCCCAGCCTGGGGGAGATGCAGCCCCTGGAGGGGGAGTTCAAGGCCATGGCCCGCAGCAGACGCCGCCGGCGCCTGCCGGAGGAACCACCACCGCCCCCCACCGGACCCACCACGGCTCCCCTGGGGTTTGCCCTGGTGGCCATCGCGCTGCTGCTGCTCACCGCCCTGCTGGGCGGCTGCGTGGATCTCACCACCAGCATCCACCTGCCGGCCCCCGGCCGCCTGCAGATCAGCCAGACCAGCCGCTCGGCCACCGGCAGGCCCCTGCCCTGGCAACAGCAGCTGGCCCACGCCCTGCGCGACACGCCCCTGCAGATCAGCACTGACCGGGGGCGCCAGACCCTGCAGGCACCGGTGCTGCCGGCCCAGGAGGCGCTGGCCCTGCTGCGCACCAGCCTGGTCAGCGGCGCTGAACTGGCCGGTCAGCGGCTGCCGGAGCCCCAGCTCAGCCTGGAGGAGCGCAACTGGCTGCTGGGCGTCCATCAACGGCTGAGCCTGGAGCTGGACCTGCGCCAGCTGGAACCCCTGCCAGGCCTGCAGCTCACGATCCAGCTGGAGCCGATGCGGCAGCGGGCCGTGCGCCTGGCGGAGCCCCTGGCGACCGAAGCCGTGGCCAGCCGTGCGGGCCAACCGCCACGGCTGCGCTGGAGCCTGCAGCCCGGGGCCATGAACCGGCTGCAGCTGTCCTGCTGGCGCTGGAGCCGGCTGGGCTTGGGCGGGGTGGCGGTGGCCCTGCTGCTGATCGCGGTGTCGCTGCTGCAGCGCCTGCGCCTGGCCGCCGGCTTCGGACTGCCCCAACTGCCCGCCTGACGCTCAGAGCTCCAGGGGATCGGGATCGATGGCCAGGCTCACCTCCCGGGGCAGGGCCTGGCGCAGCTCCGCCTCCGCCGGCAGCGGCAGCGCCGAGCCCGCCGGCCCATGCAGCAGCAGCTGCCAACGGCTCTGGCCCGCCACCCGGGCCACCGGCGCCGGCGCCGGGCCGATCAGCATCCAGCCCTGCGCTTCGGCCTGGGGCCGGATCCGCTCCGCCACGGCCGCCGCCGCCGTGGCCACGCGGCTGGCGGCGGGACCGCCCAGCCGCAGCAGGCAGGCCCGGCTGAAGGGCACCAGGGCGGCGGAGCGGCGCAGGGCCAGCTCCTCGGCCAGAAAGGCGTCGTAACGGCCATCCACCAGATGGCGGATCACCGGATGCTCGGGGCTGTAGGTCTGCACCAGCACCTCACCGGGGCGATCGCCGCGTCCCGCCCGGCCCGCCAGCTGCAGCAGCAGCTGCAGGCACTCCTCACCGGCCCGTAGGTCGGGGCGATGCAACAGGCCATCGGCCGCCAGCACCGCCGCCAGGGTCACCCGCGGCAGGTCCATGCCCTTGGCCAGCATCTGCGTGCCCACGAGCACATCGGCTTCACCGGCCGCAAAGCGCTCCAACAACAGGCGATGGCCATCGCGGCCACGGGTGGTGTCGCGATCGAAGCGCAGCAGCCGCAGCCCCTCCAGCTCCTGCTCCAGATGCTCCAGCACCCGCTGGGTACCGGCGCCGAAGGGCTTGAAGGCGGTGGAGCCGCAATGGCCGCAGCGCTCGCCGATCTCGGCGCGATGGTCGCACCAGTGGCAGCGCAGCCAGGAGCGCTCCCGCTGGCGATGCACGGTGAGGGCCACATCGCAGTGGGGGCATTGCACCACCTCACCGCAGCTGCGGCAGCTCAGAAAACTGCTGTAACCGCGGCGGGGCACCAGCACCACGGCCTGGCCGCCGCTGGCGCGCAGCCCCTCCAGGCGCTCCAGCAACGGCCGGCTCACCAGGCGGCGATGGCCCTCCGCCAGCTCGAGGCGCATGTCCACCAGGCGCACGGGGGGCAGCGGCCGCTCACCGATGCGCTGCGGCAGGCGCAGCAGCCGGCAGCTGGGCTGGGGCCCCCGGCAGGCCAGCCAGGTTTCCAGGCTGGGGGTGGCGCTGCCCAGCAGCAGCCGGGCGCCGCTGCGGGCGGCCCGCAGCCAGGCCACGTCGCGGGCGTGGTAGCAGGGCATCGGGCTCTCCTGCTTGTACGAGCGATCGTGCTCCTCATCCAGCACCAGCAACCCCAGCCGCGGCAGGGGCAGGAACACTGCCGAACGGGTTCCCACCACCAGCAGCGGCGGCGCCCCCGCAACGGCGGCCAGGGCGCGGCGCCAGGTGGCGATGCGTTCCGCGTCGGTGCAACCCGAGTGGTACTCGGCCACCACGGGCCCGAAGCGGGCCCGGCAGCGATCCAGCAGCTGGGGAATCAGGCCGATCTCCGGCGTGAGCAGCAGCACCGAGAGGCCCTGGCGCAGGCAGTCCGCCGCCGCCTGCAGGTACACCTCGGTCTTGCCCGCACCGGTGACCCCCCAGAGCAGCAGCTGCGCACCGGCCGGGGCCGCTGCAATGGCCGCCAGGGCCTCGGCCTGGGCAGCGGTGAGCCGGCGGTGGGGTTCCAGCGGGACTCCGCTGGCGAGGGGCTGGCCGGGACCCTCCAGCCGCCAGTCGCGCTCCAGCCAACCGCGGGTCACCAGGGCGGTGACCACGGAGCTGCTGAGGGCGCAGGCCTGCAGCAGGGTGCTCTGGGGGGCCTGGCCGCCGCGGCTGCGCCGGGCCTCCAGCAGCGCCTGCTGACGCTCCGTGAGCTCGGCCGCATCCGCCGGTTCCGCGGCGGCGAGCCGCAGCCAGAGGCGCTGCCGCGGAGCCTGGGGCGCCCGCTGCGGCCGCTGGCCGAGCCAGCCGGGGGGCAGAGCCGCCTTGAGGGTGCGAAAGGCGCTGGTGTGGCAGTGGCCGGCCACGTCCTGAATCAGGGCCTGCCACTGGGGATCCACCGCCGCCGCCTGGTGGATCGCCTCGATCGGCTGGATCGCCTTGGCCGCCAAGGCCGCCGGCCTCTCCACCACCACCTCCACCACCAGGCCGATGTGCCGCCGCCCCCGCAGGCGCAGGGTGACCAGATCTCCCACGCCCGCCGCCAGCTCCGGCGGCTGGGCATAGGTGAACACCTGACCCTCACGGCCGGCCTCCAGCCACACCTGCAGCCAGGCCGTGGGTGGCGTGGCGGGATCGGACTGGACCAACCTTGCAATGCGCACAGCTGCTTCTTAAGATGAAGCTGTTGAGCAGTCCACAGGGCTGCAGTCGGAACCCGGCAAAGTTCCGTCCAGCGGGAAGATTCTGAGGCTGGCCAGGCGATCCCTGAGCCCCCGATCTGCGACCACCCCTGACAGCGTTGCCCGGGCCTGAGCCCATTCCGGACCCTGTGCACCCTGTTCCCCTGAGATCGCTGCGTTGAAGATCCCCGCGACTGCGCGGCGGAGGCCCGTAGCTGGCAGTTTTGGCCGGCCCCAGCCCTATCCCGTTTGCGCCTGTCTGCGGTGCTTTGAGCGCCAGCTGCGGCCACGCCCTGGCCTGCGCTGATCCCGAACCCAGCCCCTGGCAGGTCGCCGCACCTGCAGGATTCCGCCCTCGTCCGCACCAGCCTGCCTCGCCTTTCTCCCCCGTTCGCCCCGTCCGCGCCACGATGAGCCCTGCAGCCGCCAGCACGCCCAAGACAGCAGCCCCGGAGATCCTGCTGGTGGCCAACGCCGCTGGCGAAACCCTGCAGGTGGCCAAGAAGGCCAGCAAAGCCAAGGCCCAGGTGAGCGAGGCCGATGCCGATGCCGCGGCCCCCGCCAAGGCCAAGGCAGCCAGCAAGACCAAGGCCAGCGCCAGCAAGGCGAAAACCAGCGGCACCAAGGCGACCACCACCAAGGCCGCCGCCAGTAAAACCGCCAAGGCCAGCAGCACCAAGACAGCCAAAGCCGACGACAGCGCCGCTGCCGTCGACCTCGACGCCGCTGCCGATGAGCTGTTGGCCGCTGCCGCGGATGCTCCGGCCGAGGCCAAATCCGCCGAAAAGGAAGCCAAGGCCGCCAAGGCCCTGGCCAGCATCAAGGTGGGGCCGAAGGGCGTCTACACCGAAGACTCGATCCGCGTCTATCTGCAGGAGATCGGCCGCATTCGTCTGCTGCGCCCCGATGAGGAGATCGAGCTGGCGCGCAAGATCGCCGATCTGCTCCAGCTCGAGGAGCTGGCCGCCCAATTCGAAGCCGATCACGGCCACTCTCCCGACACCACAGAGTGGGCGGCACTGGTGGAGATGCCCCTGGTGAAGTTCCGCCGCAGGCTGATGCTGGGCCGGCGGGCCAAGGAAAAGATGGTGCAGTCGAACCTGCGCCTGGTGGTGTCGATCGCCAAGAAATACATGAACCGGGGCCTGAGCTTCCAGGACCTGATTCAGGAGGGCTCCCTCGGCCTGATCCGCGCCGCCGAAAAGTTCGACCACGAAAAGGGCTACAAGTTCTCCACCTACGCCACCTGGTGGATCCGCCAGGCGATCACCCGCGCCATCGCCGATCAGAGCCGCACCATCCGCCTGCCGGTGCACCTCTACGAGACCATCTCCCGCATCAAGAAAACCACCAAGGTGCTCTCCCAGGAGTTCGGCCGCAAACCCACCGAGGAGGAGATCGCCGAATCGATGGAGATGACCATCGAGAAACTGCGCTTCATCGCCAAGAGCGCCCAGCTGCCGATCTCCCTGGAGACCCCGATCGGCAAGGAGGAGGATTCCCGCCTCGGCGACTTCATCGAAGCCGACATCGAGAACCCCGAGCAGGATGTGGCCAAGAACCTGCTGCGTGAGGATCTCGAAGGCGTGCTGGCCACCCTCAGCCCGCGCGAACGCGACGTGCTGCGTCTGCGCTACGGCCTCGACGACGGGCGCATGAAGACCCTCGAGGAGATCGGCCAGATCTTCGATGTGACCCGCGAGCGCATCCGTCAGATCGAAGCCAAGGCCCTGCGCAAGCTGCGCCACCCCAACCGCAACGGGGTGCTCAAGGAATACATCAAGTGAGCCAGGGCTGAGCGTCGCGGCGCGTCGTACGGTGACCAGATCCGGCGGGTCAACCCCGCCGGTTTTAATGCGCGCCTGCTTCGCTGATGTGGCTCTCGATCGTTCTGCCCACCTACAACGAGCGGGGCAACATCGAGCCGCTGCTCACCCAGCTGCTGCCGCTGCAGCAGCAGTTCGATCTGGAGATCCTGGTCGTCGATGACGACTCCGCCGACGGCACCGCCGAGCTGGTGCGTCAGCTGGCCCAGCGGCACCCCTGCCTGCGCCTGATCCGGCGGGTGGGCCGCTCAGGCCTGGCCAGCGCCATCAAGGAGGGGCTGCTGGATGCCACCGGTGATCTGGCCCTGGTGATGGACAGCGACGGCCAGCACGAACCCGCCGCCGTGCTGCGGGCGGTGCAGACCCTGCAGGCGGGCGATCTGGATCTGGTGGTGGGCAGCCGCTTCCATGCCGAGGCGGAGATCCACGGCCTCAGCGACCGCCGCGAGCAGGGCTCCAACTGGGCCAACGCCGCTGCCCGTTTCAGCCTGCACCGCAACTACGCCGCCCTGAGCGACCCCATGAGCGGCTTCTTCGCCCTGCGTCTGGAGGCGATGCTGCCGCTGCTGCGGGCCGTGGATGTGAACGGCTTCAAATTCCTCTACGAGCTGCTGGCGGTGAGCCGGGGCCGGTTGCGGGTGGCGGAGGTGCCGCTCAGCTTCCAACCCCGTCTGAGCGGCAGTTCCAAGTTGGATCTGGCGGTGTTCTGGGATTTTCTGATCTCCTTGCTGCACAGCCTCAGCTTCCGGCTGCTGCCGCGGCGCGCCATCAGCTTCGCCCTGGTGGGGGCCAGCGGCGTGCTGGTGCAGCTGCTGGCCACCCAGCTGCTGATGTTCAGCGGGCATCTCGGCTTCGAGCAGGCCCTGCCGCTGGCGGTGGTGCTGGCCGCCAGCTCCAACTACCTGATCAACAACGCGCTCACCTTCCGCTTCCAGCGCCTGAGTGGCCTGCCGCTGCTGCGCGGCCTGCTCAAGTTCCTGCTGGTGGCCTCCCTGCCGGCCCTGGCCAATGTGGGCCTGGCCTCGGCCTACTACAGCCTCGTGGCCCGCGACACCTTCTGGGCCCAGCTGGCCGGGATCGTGGTGGTGTTCGTCTGGAACTACGCGGCCAGCAGCCGCTTCGTGTGGAACACGCCGTAGGGTCGAGCCCATGCAACGCCCCCTCCAACGCCTTGAGGCCTGGCTGGATCAGGACCTTCGGCGTGCCACGGCCGCAGCCCTGCTGGCCCTGATCGGGCTGTTCGCCGTGGCCTTCTTCAACGGGCTGGGCGGCCTCGGCCTGATGGACAAGACCGAAGGGCTGTTCGCCGAGGTGCCGCACCAGATGCTGCGCAGCGGCGACTGGATCACCCCCCGCTGGAACGGTGCGGTGTTCTTCGACTATCCGGTGTGGGGCTACTGGATGGTGGGCCTCAGCTACCGGTTGTTCGGCCTCAGCCCCTGGGCGGCCCGTCTGCCCGCCGCCCTGGCCGCCAGCTTCACGGTGCTGGCCCTGTTCGCCCTGCTGCTGCTGATCGCACCGGCGACGGAACGCCCCTCGCGACGGATCGGCCGCGCCGGCCTGTGCGCCACGGTGCTCACCCTGAGCCCCGGCTGGGTGGGTTGGAGCCGTTCCTCCGTTACAGACATGTTCCTGGCCAGCGGCATCAGCCTGGCGCTGCTGGGGTTCGCCCTGGCCTGGTGCGCCGCCGATCGCCCCCTGTTGCGCCGCTGCGGCCATGGGGCCCTGGCCTTGTTCTGCGGCATCGCCGTGCTGGCCAAGGGGCCGGTGGGGCTGCTGCTGCCTGGCCTGGTGATCATCAGCTTCCTGCTGCTCAAACGGGCGCTGCTGCCGGAGGTGCTGCGCACCCCCTGGCTGCCGATCCTCGCCCTGTTCCTGGGGATCACCCTGCCCTGGTACGCGGCGGCAACCGCCGCCAACGGCAGCCAGTTCCTGGGGCACTTCCTTGGCTTCAGCAATGTGGAGCGCTTCACCTCGGTGCTCTACAGCCACCCTGGCCCGCCCTGGTTCTATCTGCCCTGGGTGCTGATCCTGCTGCTGCCGTGGTCGTTGTTTCTTCCCGTGGCCATCAGCCGCCTCGGCTTCTGGCGCCGCCATGCCTGGAGGGGCGCCGCCGGCCCCGCTGATCTGCCGCTGCTGGCCCTGATCTGGCTGGTGCTGATGGTGGCCTTCTTCTCCGCCGCCGCCACCAAGCTGCCCGGCTACATCCTGCCGGCCGTGCCCGGCGGTGCACTGCTGGTGGGCTTGCTGTTCGTTCCGTTCCCAACGGCGGCATCGGGCTCAGGGAGCGAAGCCACGCCAGCCCTCGGGGCCGGCATGCGCATGAGCGGCTGGTTGAACGCCGTCCTGTTGGTCCTGGCGGCCCTGGCGGCGGTGCTGGCCCCGCGCTGGATCGGCGGCGATCCCGCCTACCCCCACTTCGCGGCAGCGATCCAGGCCTCGCCGCTGCCGTGGTTGCTGGCGACACCCCTGGCACTGGGGGCTGCGGGTCTGGGCTGGTTGCTGTGGCGCCGCCCCGGCCGGCCCGCTGCGCTGGATGCCCTCTGGCTGCCCAACGCCACCGCCTTCAGCGCCGTGCTCGCCCTGGTGCTGCCGGTGCTCACGCCGCTGCTGGATCGCGAACGGCAGCAACCGATCCGCCAGCTGGCCAAGCTGGCCCAGCAGCGGGCCAGCAGCACAGAGCCGCTGGTGGTGGTGGGCTACAGGCGCTACAGCGTGGTGTTTTACAGCGGCAGGCCGGTGCTGTTCGCCAGTTCACCCCAGGAGGTGCTCGCTGGCCTGCCGCAACGCAGCGGCAGCGTGCTGCTGCTGGGCGCCGATCACGAGCTGCTGGAGTTCGGCATCGGCCCCGGCGATGCGAGCCTGCTGGGCCGCCGCGACGCCCACGCGCTGCTGCGGTTGCCGATCACGCGCCTGGCGGAGCTGCATCGCCCATGAACCGAGCCCCCCTCCAGCTGATCCAGGCATGGCTGCGCCAGCTGGGCGCCTGGCGCCTGTTGTTCGCGCTGGCCACGGTGCTGCTGTTGCTGGGGGTGGGCCCCTGGCTGGCGGCCACGCCGGAGCCCCATCTCGACCTGCTGATCCTGGATCGGCTCCACAGCCTGATCCCCGATGCCCTGGGGGCTGTGCTGCTGCGGGTGTATCAGTTGAGCGGGGTGCACGTGACCGGCGTTCTGGTGCTGGCTGTGCTGATCTTCCTGGCGATGCGGCGCTTCTGGGCCGATCTGGTGTGCCTGGCCATCGGCACCGGCGGCATCCTGCTGGTGGTGGACCGCCTGTTCAAACCCCTGGTGGATCGTCCTCGCCCCAGCGGCAGCCTGCTGAGCGAGATCCAGGGCCGCAGCTTTCCCAGCGGCCATGCCGCCGGATCGGTGGTGTTCTATTTCCTTAGCTGCAGCCTGCTGGCGGCCCACTACCCGCAGCTGCGCAGGCCGCTGTTGCTGATCTCCAGCCTGTGGGTGGGGCTGGTGTGGCTGAGCACCCTCTACGTGCGCGCCCACTGGCTCAGCGACATCGCTGCCGGTGCAGCGCTGGGCTATGTGTGGCTGAGCTTCTGCCTGGCCGGCTTCAGCGTCTGGGATCAACACCAGCAACGCCGCCGCGCAGCAAGCTCCCCTTCCCCCCGAATCCATGGCTGACGATCTGGCGGGCCTGCGCGCCCTGTGCGGGCTGCGCAGCGCCCCTGCCCTCTCGAGCGAACAGGCCGCAGCCCTGCGCCGCGAACTCGAACCGCTGCTCCAGCGCTGCGACTGGTTCACGATCGGGATCATGGCCCCCTCCGCCGCCACAGCGGTGGCGGCCCTGCGGGCGGCGGAGCAGGCCAACGGCTGGGAGCCCCTGGAGCTCGACCCCGCCGGCGAAGCCCTGGACTCCATGGAAGGCCCGGTGTTCCTCAAGGGGAACCAGAACACCCATCGCTTTCTGGTGCGCCGCGAGGCCGGCCTGGGGGAGGGCCTGCTGATCACCGGCCACAGCCCCGCCGATCCCGACGCGGAGGACACCTGGGGCCCTCTACCCCTCAGCCTGTTCAGCTGAGGCGCCGCCCTGCAGACGACGGCTGATCACGACTCGCACCCGCCCGGCCTCGCCGGACCCTTCACTCCTTAGGCTGGGCGGCTGTGATTCGGCAGCCGCGCTGCCCCCCGAAGGTTTCTGATGGCCGCCAACCCACTGCGCATCGCCTCCCGCCGCAGCCAGCTGGCCATGGTGCAGACCCACTGGGTGCGCGATGAGCTGGCCAAGGCCCATGACGGCCTGGAGATCACGATCGAGGCGATGGCCACCCAGGGCGACAAGATCCTCGATGTGGCCCTGGCCAAGATCGGCGACAAGGGCCTGTTCACCAAGGAACTGGAGGCCCAGATGCTGGTGGATCGGGCCGATATCGCCGTCCACAGCCTCAAGGATCTGCCCACCAACCTGCCCGAGGGCCTGATGCTGGGGTGCGTCACCGAGCGGGAAGACCCGGCTGATGCGCTCGTGGTGCACGAGAAGCACAAGGACAAGACCCTGGCCACCCTCCCTGAGGGCGCCGTGGTGGGCACCAGCTCCCTGCGGCGCCTGGCCCAGCTGCGCCACCACTTCCCGCACCTCACCTTCAAGGATGTGCGCGGCAATGTGATCACCCGCCTCGAGAAGCTCGATTCCGGCGAATTCGATTGCCTGATCCTGGCGGCCGCCGGCCTGGGCCGCCTGGGCCTGGGGGATCGCATCCATGAGCTGATCGATCCCTCGATCTCCCTGCACGCCGTGGGCCAGGGTGCCCTCGGCATCGAGTGCCGCGAGGGCGACACCGCTGTGCTGGAGCAGATCAAGGTGCTGGAGCACCTGCCCACCGCCCGCCGCTGCCTGGCGGAGCGCGCCTTCCTGCGGGAGCTTGAGGGGGGCTGTCAGGTGCCGATCGGTGTGAACACCCGCTTCGAGGGAGACACCCTCGTGTTGACCGGCATGGTGGCGAGCCTCGACGGTCAGCGCCTGATCCGCGATGAGGCCCGCGGCCCCCAGAACGATCCGGAAGCGATCGGCATCGCCCTGGCCCACACCCTGCGGGCCCAGGGGGCGGGGGAGATCCTGGAGGAGATTTTTGCCAGCGTCCGGCCTGAAGCCTGATCCGCCCGCCAGCGGCACGCTCGCGGAACCGCCCGAGGCCGGCGAAGTCCGGCCACTGGCGTTCCAGTGGAGCCTGCTGGCCTGGGCCGCCCTGGTGGGGGTGCTCACCGGCCTGGCGATCGTGGGCTTTCACTATCTGCTGGGCTTCATCAACAACGTGCTGTTCGGCCCGGTGGTGGCCGGGCTGCTGGATCTGGTGCACCACAGCCAGAGCGAACCGGCGGTGCTGGAGCTGCCGCCACCGCCGCCACCCGAAACCGGCACTCCCCTGAAGGCCCTGCTGCAGATCGGCCTGGGGGGGCTGGGTTTCCTGCCGCCGCCACCGGCCCCGCCGGAACCCGTGGCCCTGCCGCTACCGGATACGGGCCTGCCGGTGTGGCTGGAATCCTGGCCGGTGGTGCTGGTGCCCGTGGTGGGCGGCCTGGCGGTAGGCGGTCTGCGCAGCCT
>JBJTHL010000159.1:0-2974 GCA_046094445.1 Vulcanococcus sp. | reverse complement strand
CCTCCCTGAACGACCTGATGCGCCACACGCTGGCCCGCGATTTCAAGCAGCTCGACCCCGGGCAGTGCACCGTGACCCTGGTGGGCCACGGCGAACAGGGGGCCGATCACCGCCATGCTGCCGAAATCGGTGAACGCAAAGGAGGCGTGCTCGGCCCCTTGGCAGCGGGCCAGGATGTCGTGGGCCACCCAGCCCCGCCACGCCCGCCAGTTCGCCAAGGCCACGGCCCAACAGGGCTCCGAAGGCGAAGGAGGGGTCGATCAGACCGCCGGGGATGCCGGTTCCCAGAGCGAGCACCGGCCCCAGCACCCGCACCACCAGGGTGAGCAGGTCGGCGAACAGGCCGCTGCCGAACAGACCCACGGGCCGCCCGCCCTCAATCATCTGCGCCATCAACGCCTCGCCATCCCCGCCGGAAGCGCCGCCGCTCACCAGCAGGAACAGGCTGAGCAGGGCCCCAACCACCAGGCCCAGGAGCATCGGATAGCGCCGGCCGAGGCGGAGACAGCGGCGTGTGAAGGCCAGCAGCAAGCGGGCGAAGGCCGCCCCCAGCAGCCCGCCCAACACCCCGATCGGCACCGCCCACAGCACCTGCATCAACTCGAGCGGTTCAACGCCGAGGGTGCCCAGGGCGAACTCCGGCTGGCCGGTGAGGTTGCTGAAGGCCGCCGCCACGCCGCACACCGCCAGAGCAGGCCACACCAACGGCGCGGCAAAGCGGCCGGTGAACTCCTCGGCCACGAACACGGCCCCCATCAGCGGGGTGTTGAAACCACCGGCCAGGCCGGCACCGGCGGCCACCGCCAGCAGATCCGCCTGGCTGAGATCCGCCAGAAAACGGGGAAAGCGCCGCCGCAGCCCCTGGGCCACAGCCGCACCCACCTGCACCACCGGCCCCTCTCGCCCCAGGGGGAGCAGCGCCAGGGTCGCCAGCGACCAGAGCCCCAGGCGCTGCAGGGTGGGCGTCAGCCCGAGCAGGCGATCGGCCTGAGCGGGGTCCTCCACGCTGGCCATGGTCTGCGGGATACCGGAACCGGCGCCGCGGGCCCAGAGATTGCGCTGCAGCACCAGCAGCACCGGCACCACCAGCAGGGGTGAGCAGGCCAGCACCAGGCTGTCGAGCCGCCAGGGCTTGCCGCTGAAGCTGGGCAACAGATGCAGGAGGCTGTCCTGCCAGCGATCGAGCAGGTTGAACGGCCAGCAGGCCACCCCCACCAGCAGGCCCAGCACAGCCATCTGACCCAGCTGGCGGAGGAGATCACGGGGTCGCAGCACGGCAGCCACCAGCAGAGGCGAACCCATGATCGCCGGCTTCACAGCAGACGCCTGTGCACCCGACCCAGGATCAGGGCGATCAGGATGGCCACGTAGAGCTGCCCGGCGATCGTGATGGCGTAGGCCAGCACCTGCGCACTGACATCGGCCGACCGGATCACATCGGTGCCGACCGTGGTGAGCAGGCCGTAGGCCCCCGCCATCAGCGCCGGCGCCACGGCCATGGTGTTCGCGACGCTGTGCCTGTCACCGGGCTGCAGGGGCGGCAGGGCGCTGACGTCGAAACCCGTTGGATGCAGCACCCACAGGGCCGAGAGCAACACGCCGCCGGCGATTCCCACCAGGAAGTACCCCGACGCCGCACCGAGCACCACGGAAAGGGTGACATACGGTTCGCGGATCAACGTCTTCACCGTGCGCACCACGGCGACCAACAGAAACAGCACCCAAACCACCACGTGCGGCATGGTGAGCCAGCCGCCCAGGGCGGGAGCCCACAACAGGGCTCCGCGCCAGATCAGCTCCAACACCACCGCCAGGCCACCCAGCCCGTAGATCACGGGCCGGGTGGAGCGCAGGGGGGAATAGCGGCTCACGGTGCCCACGAGCACGATCGCCAGCAGGCTCAGCAACACCGACAGCAACCAGGGCACCCGCTGCGCCAGGGGCAGCAGCGCGAGCAGAATCAGCTCCGTCAAGAGCGTCAACTGATAGCCGCGATGGCGGTGACGAATCCGCTGGAGCAGCTCATGGGTGAGCTTCACAGGCCAGGGCTGCTCTGCATGATGCCGCCGTCGGCAAAGATGCTGGTGGCGGTGATGTAGCTGGCGGCATCACTGGCCAGGAATGCCACCACCTTGGCGATCTCATTGGGCTGGGCCATCCGCCCCATGGGGATGGCGGCGTTGAGCTTGGCCAGCAGCTCAGGATCGTTCATCGTCGAATCGTTGATCGGTGTGGCCACGGCACCGGGGCCCACGTTCACGATCGTGACCCCCTTGCCGGCCAGTTCCACGCCGGCAGTGCGGGTGAGCATGCGCACGCCACCCTTGGCGACGCAGTACGGCGTGTTGTTGGGCATCGGCCAGTCCTCGTGCACCGAGGAGATGTTGATGATGCGGCCGCCGCCCCCCTGGGCGATCATCTGCTTGGCGGCGTACTGGGTCGCGAAGAACACACCCCGCAGATTGACGTTCAACACCTTGTCGAAGTCGTCCGGCGTGGTGTCGAGGATCGAGGTGCGGGTTTCGATGCCGGCATTGTTCACCATCACATCGAGACGGCCGTAGCGATCCACCGCCGCCTGCACCAGGCGCTGCAGATCATCCAGCTTGCCCACATCGGCCTGCACGCCGAAACAGCTGCCGCCCAGCTCACCGATCTCCTCCTCGATCGCATCGGTGGCCTCCGGGTGGGAGCGGTAGTCGATCACCACCTTGGCCCCCAAGCGAGCCACCTCCTCCACGATCGACTTGCCGATACCGCTGTTGCCACCGGTAACGATGATCACCTTGCCCTTAAGAAAATTGGAAAGCGTTTCCAGGGCGTAAGGGTTGCTGGAGCTCATGACAGAACGACGGACGTCGCGGGGAACTGACTGCGCGGACCTTAGTGCCGCTTCCCAATCCTGCCTGGGATCTGCAACAGCTTCACAACCCCATCAGGCCGACGCGCAACCCGATGACATTTCAGGCACCAT
>JBJTHL010000158.1:0-3812 GCA_046094445.1 Vulcanococcus sp. | reverse complement strand
TTCGGTGGCATCTGGCACGTGGTGACCAAGCCCTTCGGCTGGGTGCGCCGTGCCTTCATCTGGAACGGTGAGGCCTACCTGAGCTACAGCCTGGGCGCCCTGAGCTTCATGAGCTTCATCGCCTCGGCCTACATCTGGTTCAACAACACCGCCTACCCCTCGGAGTTCTACGGCCCCACCAACGCCGAAGCCTCCCAGGCCCAGAGCTTCACCTTCCTGGTGCGCGACCAGCGCCTCGGCGCCAACATCGGCTCCGCCATGGGTCCCACCGGTCTGGGTAAGTACCTGATGCGCTCTCCCACCGGCGAGATCATCTTCGGTGGTGAAACCATGCGCTTCTGGGACTTCCGTGGCCCCTGGCTGGAGCCCCTGCGCGGCCCCAACGGCCTGAGCCTCGACAAGCTCCAGAACGACATTCAGCCCTGGCAAGTGCGCCGCGCGGCTGAATACATGACACACGCTCCCAACGCTTCGCTGAACTCGGTGGGCGGCATCATCACCGAGCCCAACTCGGTGAACTTCGTGAACCTCCGCCAGTGGCTGGCTGCGACCCAGTTCGTGCTCGCCTTCTTCTTCCTGGTGGGTCACCTCTGGCACGCCGGCCGCGCCCGCGCTGCCGCTGCCGGCTTCGAGAAGGGCATCGACCGCAAAGCCGAGCCTGTGCTCGCCATGCCCGACCTCGACTGAGGTTCTCGCTCCCAACGGCCTGCAACCAGGCTCCCTGCACCCCCGCCGCACGGTGGGGGTTTTTCATGGGCGCAACCGGGCACCATGCCTAGCGTCCAGGGCATCGCGCTCCATCGCCAGGAATGGGCAGTTCCACCAGAACCCAGGGCCGTCGTCGCCTCCCCTCCGCAGCCGCTGCAGGGGCAGCCGCAGCCCTGCTGCTTGCCGCCTCGGCTGCGCCGAGCCAGGCCCAGGCCGGCATCAATGGCCCGGCCCCAGGGGTGCTCTGTGATCAGAGCAGCGGGGTCTGTTACGACCGCCAGGGCCCCTCGATCGGCCTCACCCAGAACTACCTGGGCAGCCTGGCCGCCGGCCGGCTCAGCGATGCCCTGCGCGGCCAGCCGCCCAGCGGCGAGTTCCGCCTCAGCAACGGAGCCGTGTGCGATCTGCGGGCTGCCACCTGCTGGAGCGACGGCTGGCAGCGGGCCCAGCTCTCCGTGCCCCTCACCCAGCAACTCTTCGGCGGCCTGCCTGCCACGCAGGGGGGGCTGGGGGGCCTGCAGGCGCCGCAACAGGGGGTCATCTGCGATCCAGCCGGGCAGGTCTGCTACGACCAGGCCGGCCTCTCCCTGGGGCTGACCCGCCAGTACTACGGCGCCCTGGCTGAACAGACCGTGCTGCGCAATCTCAATGGCCAGGCCCCACCGCGCCAGTTCCGTCTGAGCGACGGCAGCGCCTGCGACGCCACGGCCCGCGCCTGCTGGAGCGACGGCTGGAGCCGGCAGCGGGTGAACGTAGCCCTGAGCACACAGCTGTTCGGTGGTGGCGGCAGCGCCAGCGGCATGCTCAGCCGCCCGGCCCAGTGCCGCATCACCCGCTGGTTCAAGGTGATCGCCAACGGCAGCTGCACCGTGCAGCAGAACAGCGGCGATCGGATCCGCAACCTGACCGTGCAGCTGCAGGACGGCAGCACCTACGCCATCAACCGCCAACGCGGTGGCTCATACCAGCTCTCCGATCCCCAGGGCAGCAGCTATCCGCTGCAGGTGCGCGATCAGGGCAGCTCGCTGAGCTTGATCTGGTCGGACCGGGTGCTCACGGTGACCCCACAGAACCGCCCCAACGGCGGCCTGAGCCTGGGCCAGCTGATCAACAGCCTGCTGGGTCAGTGAGGCTGGGCTCCAGCCAGCGCCGCAGCAGCGGCAGGCTGAGGCCGATCACATTCGAGAAGCAGCCCTCGATCCGCTCCACCAGTGCGCCGCCGCGGCCCTCGAGGGCAAAGCCGCCGGCGCACTGCAGCGGCTCACCGCTGGCCACATAGGCGGCGATCGCCGCGTCCCCGATGGCGGCGAACTGCACCTGGGTGGTCACGGTGGTGATCCGCGGGCTGGCAGCACCCACGCCCAGCAGGCAGTGGCCGGTGTGCAGCGCACCCCAGCCCCCCGCCATGCGCCGCCAGCGGGTGATGGCCTCGGCGGCGTCGGCCGGCTTGCCGAACACCTCCCCCTCGAACACCAGCAGCGAATCGCAGCCCAGCACCGCCGTGATCGGCGGCCCATCGCTGGGGGCCTGATCCAGATCCTTCAGCAGCGCCTGCCGCACCGCCTCGGCCTTGGCGCGCGACAACAGCTGCACCAGCTGGGCCGGGTCGCCGTGGTGGATCGTCTCTTCATCCACACCGCTCACCCGCACGCGATGGGGGATGGCCGCCTGCTCCCGCAGGCGGCGGCGGGCCGGCGAGGCGGAAGCCAGCAGCAGCATCGGAAGCGGGGGGCATGGGCCTGGCCCGAGAATGCCAGCGGACGCCGCCAACGTGTGATCGCCACCCCAGCCACCAGCCGCCATCAGCACGCCCTCAGGCGCGCACGCCAGGCCGTGCGCTGCCTGCCGTTCCGGCTGGGCTTCTACCGCGAGCTGGAGCAGGGCGCCCTCAGCAGCAGCCAGGTGGCCAGCCGCAGCGACTGGCCGCAGCTCAGCCATCAGCGCCTCAACGCCACTGGCACCGAAGACGCGCTGATCTGGCTGATTCAGCTGGGGGTGCTGCGGCGAGAGGTGGATGGCCAGGGCCTCACCGAACGGGTGCGCCTCACCCCCCTGGGCCGGGAGGTGCTGGAACCCTGGGACAACGGCATTCCCGCAGCTGGCCCGCTCCTGCGGCTGCGGCACTGGCTGCGGCGCCACCGGCCGCGGTTGTAATGGACTGACCGGCGCCCGGAAGCGATCGCCGCCAAGTAGCATAAATATGCTACTTGCATCCGGTCCCATGGCCACTGAAGTCACTCTGCGGCAGGCCGGTGGCTCAGTCAGTGCCACCATCCCCATGGAACTGGCGCGCCGGTTCCATCTCGAACCCGGTGATCGGGTGCAGGCCATCGAAACGGAAGAGGGCATCCTGCTCACTCCCTTCGACCCGGCCGTTCAAGAGGCCCTAGCCCTCGCCACCCAAGCAGCCAAACACTTTCAACCGGCCTTGCGTGAGCTGGCCCAGTGATGTCTGGCCAGGAGCCGCGCTGGGTACCAGCGGTTGCCGTGCGGGCCCTCCATCACGCGCAGATCCTTGAGCATGGCGGTCTGCAGGGCATTCGCAGTGCGACGGCCCTCGAAGCCGCCCTGGCTCGCCCGAGGCAGCGCTGGATGTATCGAGAGCTGAGCACCGTTACCGAGTTGGCAGCTGCCTATGCGGAACGGATTGTTCAATCCCATCCCTTTGCCGATGGCAACAAGCGCAGCGGATTTCTGGTTGCCGTGGTGTTTCTCGGCCTCAACGGCTTCTGCTTCAACGCGTCCAACGCAAGCGTCGTCTTGACCATTCGTCGCCTGGCCGCAGCCGAGCTGCCATGGACCGATCTGGAGACCTGGTTCAACACCAACAGCAGCAGGTTGTCGTGACCGCGCCTGTGAGCAGCCCCCTGATGGTGTTGGGCACCAGCAGTGGTGCCGGCAAATCGTTGATGACGGCCGCCCTCTGCCGCGTGCTGCGCCGCCGCGGTGAACAGCCGCTGCCGTTCAAGGGGCAGAACATGAGCAACAACGCCTGGGTGGATCAGGCCGGCGGCGAGATGGCCTATTCCCAGGCGCTCCAAGCCTGGGCAGCGGTGTTTCGCCACGCCGCCGCAGCACCCGGCAGAGCGCGGCCGTCATCAACG
>JBJTHL010000157.1:0-3526 GCA_046094445.1 Vulcanococcus sp. | reverse complement strand
GTAGTTGGTCAGGTAAGCCTCGAGGGCTTCCTTCTTGAGGGTGCGCTCAGCATTCACCACGTTGCCGCCGCCCATGTGGCAGGCAGCGCAGTTGGCGGAGAAGATTTGAGCGCCGTGGTCGGCATCAGCGGCGAAGCTGGGGGTAGCACCCAGCACCAGCGCCAGGCAGAGGGCAATCAGGGACAGAAGACGGCGCATTGGGGCTCGTGCAACCCGAACAAGGTAAGGGGGCGGACAGGCCTGCGTCGCCGCTGCTGCAGAGGTTCGCAACATTTGGCGTGTTCAGCCGATGCGACCGCGCCGCGGTAGACGGGCGTCCTGGAACACCGCCTCCAGGCTGGGGGCGTGGCTCACCAGCCCGAAGCGCTCCGGTGGGCTCACCGGGTCGTGCACGAAATGACGCTGCCGGATCGAGAAACGATCCCAGGCGTTCACCTCGATGCGGAGCAGCTTGATCAGCCCTTCGATCAGCCAGCCCTGGAGATCCACACCGAAGGGTGGCAGCCAGCTGTGGCGCCAGCGGCAGAGCCGTCGCACCGTGTCGTTCACGCTGACCACGGGCTGGCCCAGCACCAGCCGTCGCACGGCGCCTTGCCCCGGCTCGGGGTTGGGTTGGTGGGGCGTGGTGGCCAGGTGGCAGCACACCCGGGCGATGTCGGCCGCATGGATGTAGTGGAAGGAGGCCTCCGCCCGCAGCCATTTGGCCAGCCAGAGCCAGCGGGCCCCCTCCTTGAGGCCGGCGGTGAGGTAGCTGGTGGGGAAGCGGCCGCCGCCGTCCACCCGCCCGCCGAACACCAGGGTGGGGAACACGGCCACGATCCGCTCAGCCAGGGGGTGCTGCTCCAGCTGCTGGAGGCACTGGGCCTTGGTCTGAATGTATTCGGTGCCGTAGGCCATCGCCTCCGGCAACAGCTGCAGGTCGCGGTTGAGGATGCTGGCGGTGGAGAAGTACACCACCTGCTCGAGCACTGCCGGGTCGGTGGCGGCCAGCATGGCCTTCACCGCCACCACGTTCACCTGACGGGCCCGCTCCGGGTCTCCCCAGGCGGTGGCGGTGTGGATGATCCGGGTGGCTGAGGCGATCGGGTCGCGGTGGGGCTCCACGTCGCGCAGATCGCCCACCAGCAGGGTGATGCGTGGATCGTTGGCCGGCACCGCCGTGAGCTTTGTCGGATCGCGCAGCCACAGCAGCAGCTGCGCGTCGGTTTCGCGGTAGAGCAGATCGGCGATGTGCTGGCCGACGCAGCCGGAGGCGCCGGTGATCAGGATCCGCGCCGGCGTCAAGCCAGTGCTCCGAGGCGGTCCATCACGCTCTTGCCGGCCTCAAAGAAGAACTGCCCGTTCTCCTCAGGGGTGCCCGGCAGGATGCCGTGGCCCAGGTTGAGGATGTGCTTGCGGCCGCGGGCCTTGCGCACGGTGTCGTCGATGCGGGCACGGATCGCCTCCTGGCTGCCGAACAGCAGGCCGGGGTCCACGTTGCCCTGCACACCCACGTGCTCCGGCAGGCGGGCCAGGCCTTCGGCCATGTCCACCGTCCAGTCGAGCGACACGATGTCGACCCCGGTGCGGGCCATGCGCTCGATCACGCCGGCGCTGCCGGAGATGTAGAGGATGAAGGGGGTGTCCGGGTGGGTCTGTTTGACCAACTCCACCACCTTCTTCTGGTAGGGGGCGGCGAAGGTGTCGTAATCGATGGGGCTCAGCTGGCCGGCCCAGGAATCGAACATCTGCACCACCTGGGCGCCGGAATCGATCTGGTAGCGCAGGTAGGCGGCGATCGATGTGGCGAAGTGATCCAGCAGCTTGTGCAGCAGCTCGGGCTCGCGGAAGGCCATCGCCTTGATTACCGCGTAGTTCTTGCTGCTCTTGCCTTCCACCACATAGGCGGCCAGGGTCCAGGGGGCCCCCACGAAGCCCAGCACCGCCGCTTCGTTCCCCACCGACTGGCGCAGGCGGGTGAGCACCTCGCCCACGAAGGGCATGGTTTCGGCGGGCTGCAGCGGGCGCAGGGCCTCCACTTGGGCCATGGTGCGGATGGGGTCCTGGATCAGAGGGCCCTTGCTCTCCACGATGTCGAAGTCGATCCCCATGCCCGGCAGCGGCGTCAGGATGTCGGAGAAGAGGATCACGCCGTCGGGTTTGAAGGCGTGGAACGGCTGCATCGAGATCTCGTAGGAGAGATCCGGGTTCTCCGAGCGTTCACGGAAGCCGGGGTGCCGGTCGCGCAGGTCGCGGTACACCTTCATGTAGCGGCCGGCCTGGCGCATCATCCACACGGGCGGCCGCTCCACCTGCTCACCTCGGGCGGCGCGCAGCAGCAGGGGGGCGGTTCCGGTCATGGGCATCGAATGGTGAGCCGCGAACTTACCCGAGCAGGACCCCGTTTCCGGGGGCCTGCGCAGGGAGCAGGCCGGGTTCGTCACACGTTTGCGGTGTCCTCGGCGGCCTCGAGGCTGCGGGCCTCATCGCGCTGGAACACCAGCACCGAGAGCGGCGGCAGGCAGAGGTCGAGGGAGTTCTCGTAGCCGTGGATCCCCCACTGGTCGGTGAACTTGCCGCCCAGGTTGCCCAGGTTGCTGCCGCCGTAGCGCTCGGCATCGGTGTTGAACACCTCGCTGTAGAAGCCCGGCAGCGGCACGCCGATACGGTAGTGGGAGTGGCTCTGGGGGGTGAAGTTGGCCACCACCACCAGCCAACGGCCCGTGGTGCTCTCCCGGCGCATGAAGCTGATGATCGAGTGGCGGTTGTCATTGCAATCGATCCACTGGAAGCCGTAGTCGCTGAAGTCGTCGCCCCAGAGTGCACGTTCCGATTTGTAGAAGGCGTTGAGATCGTCCACCAGGCGCTGCAGGCCCAGGTGGGGCTCGTACTGCAGCAGATCCCACTGCAGGTCGCCCCAGACATTCCATTCGGCCCGCTGGCCGAACTCCATGCCCATGAAGATGGTCTTTTTGCCGGGGTGGGTCCACATGTAGGCCAGCAGGGCGCGCACGTTGGCGAACTTCTGCCAGTCGTCACCCGGCATCTTGTGCAGCAGGTTGCTCTTGCCGTGCACCACCTCGTCGTGGCTGAGGGCGAGCATGAAATTCTCGGTGTAGGCGTACCAGATCGAGAATGTGACGTTGTTCTGATGGAACTGACGGAACCACGGATCGAGCTCGAAGTAATCGAGCATGTCGTGCATCCAACCCATGTTCCACTTGAGGTTGAAGCCCAGACCTCCGATGTTGGTGGGCTGGGTCACCATCGGCCAGGTGGTGGATTCCTCGGCGATCGAAAGTGCACCGGGGAAGTGCTCAAACAGCACATGGTTGGCCTGCTGCAGGAACTGCACCGCCTCGGTGTTCTCGCGGCCGCCATGCTCGTTGGGGATCCACTCGCCGTCGGGCCGCAGGTAGTCGCGATACAGCATCGAAGCCACCGCATCGACGCGGATGCCATCGATGTGGAATTGGTCGAACCAGAAGATCAGGTTCGCCACCAGGAAGTTGCGGACTTCGTTGCGGCTGTAATTGAAGATCAGGGT
>JBJTHL010000156.1:0-3941 GCA_046094445.1 Vulcanococcus sp. | reverse complement strand
CACCATCAGCAGGAACATGCCGCCGAAGGCCAGGATGCGCGGCTCCGCCCGCGCCAGCAGCTCGTGGTAGTGCTGCGGGTGGTGCAGGGCCGCATCCAGGGCCGCCCCCACGCCGATGTTGCCCGCCAGGCTCACCAGCAGCAGCGGGCCGAGGAAGCGCACGCCGAACACCGGGATCACCAACCCCCAGGAGAGGAAGAAGCGCTGCTGGCCAGGGGTGAGGCGCTCCAGCACCCGGGCGTTCACCACGGCGTTGTCGAACGAGAGGCTGATCTCGAGCACCAACAGCACCAGCGTGACCCAGGTGGCCTGCAAACCGGCGGGGCTCAACCCGCCATGGCTCACGAACACGGCCGCCAACCCGATCAGACAACAGATCAAGGGGAAGCGCACATAGCGCAGGTAGTGCTGCATGGGGGCCGGATCCGCTGCCGCCATCCTGCCTGCGTTGCTGCCCGGCGACCCTGTGTTGTATGGTTCAGAGGTCGCCGCGGGGTAGAGCAGTCTGGTAGCTCGTCGGGCTCATAACCCGAAGGTCGGTGGTTCAAATCCGCCCCCCGCCACCACATCCTCAAGCCCCGGCCTTCCGAAAAGAGCCGGGGCTTTTTTATGGGGAATTCCCTGCTTCTTCGGGCGCAACAGCGCCATTCCGGCATGAACATCTCCCTCTCCACCGCCATCACTCCCTCCTGATGGCTGACGCCATCGTGGTGGGCTCCGGTGCCACCGGAGGTGTGGCAGCCATGGCCCTGGCCGAGGCGGGCCTGCAGGTGCTGGTGCTCGAGGCGGGGCCGGAGCTCACGGCCCAGCGCGCCTTCGGCAGCGAACCGCTCAACAGCCTGCGCCGCGTGGCGCAGATCAGCAGCGGGCACAAGCGGATCGCCGCCAACCATCCCGGCTTCTGGAAGGCCAACCCCGACCTGTTCGTGGACGAGCAGCAGAACCCCTACAGCACACCGCCCGAGCGGCCGTTTCTGTGGACCCGGGGCCGCCAGGTGGGGGGCAAGAGCCTCACCTGGGGTGGCATCACCCTGCGCCTGTCCGATCACGAGTTTCAGGCCGCCGAGCGGGATGGCCATGGGCGCAACTGGCCGATCCGCCATGCCGATCTCGCCCCCTACTACGAGCAGCTGGAACGGTTGCTGCGGGTGCATGGGCAGCGCGACGGCCTGGCCCAGCTGCCCGATGGCGCCTTTGAGCCACCGCTGCCGCTCACGCCGGCTGAACAGCACCTGCGCCAGTGCATCCGGCGCGATCTCGATCTACCGCTGATCCACTCCCGCGGGTTCGCCCTGCCCCGCGCGGCCGACGGCCCCTGGCCCCGCTCCTCCTCCCAGGGTGGCGCGCTGGCGGTGGCGCTGGCCAGTGGCCGCGTGCGTCTGCAGAGCCAGGCTGTGGTGAGCCATGTGGAGGTGGACCCCCGCACAGGCCGCGCCAATGGCGTGGTGGTCGTCGACGGCAGGAGCGGCGAACGTCGCCGGCAACAGGCCTCCCTGGTGGTGCTCTGCGCCTCCACGATCGAGAGCGTGCGCCTGCTGCTGCACTCCTGCGCAGCCGGGGGGCTCGAGGATGTGAGCGGCCGGCTCGGCCTGGGGCTGATGGACCACATCTCCACGAGCCGTTTCTTCCGCATCCCCGATCAACCGCCCACCGCGGCCAGTGAACTCTCCGGTGCCGGCAGCTGCTTCATCCCCAACACCGTCAACCTGGGCGATGCAGCCCCCAGCGATGGGACTGTCGACTTTCGGCGTGGCTACGGCCTGTGGTGCGGCATCCAGCGCTTCGACCCACCGCAGCTGCTCAAGCGCCAGCGCAACGCGGCGGTGGGCTTCCTGATCGGCCACGGCGAGGTGCTGAGCGACGACGGCAACCGCGTGAGCCTCGATGACGAGCGCCGCGATGCCTGGGGCCTGCCGGTGGCCCGGATCGATTGCCGCTGGGGTGAGAATGAAGCGCGCATGGTGGCGCACATGCAGGCGCGCATGCAGGCGGTGGTGGCCAGCGCCGGAGGCGAGATTGCCCCCCTGCACGATCTGTTCGTGATGCCCCTGCTGGAGCCGCTGGTGCGCAACAGCCTGGCTCTGGCGCCCGGTGCACCACCCCCCGGCTACTACATCCACGAACTGGGCGGCGCCGCCATGGCCAGCAGCGACCAGGAGGGCGTCCTGAACCGCTGGAATCAGGTCTGGCGCACCCCCAACCTGCTGGTCACCGACGGCAGCTGCTGGCCGAGCGCCGGTTGGCAGAGCCCCACCCTCACCGAGATGGCCGTCACCTGGCGCGCCTGCAGCCATGCGGCTGCGGCCCTGCGCCGCCATGCGCTCTGACCCGTCAGCACCCGCCCACAGAGACGAGCAGATGGTGTCAATGACCACAACAGCCAAACGACACGACCCGCACACTCTGTGGGCGACCTTCAACGGGTCGGGCAAGGGAGAAAACACCAGGCGGGGGTTCGGCACTCCCGCCTTTTTTCTGTTTACTCAGCCCCCGCCGTGAACAGCCCATCGATGTAGTGCTGGGCCACGCAGCGGTCGGCGCAGCCGTTCTGAAACAGAAATCCGGCCAGGGCCGAGCTGATCAGGCGGTACTGATCCCAGTCGGGCCGCTGGCGCAGGAACGCGCGCATGCCCTCGAACAGCGCCTCAGGCACCTCCGCTTCGAGGCTGATGCAGGGGGCAGGACCAGGGGCAGGTTGCTGCTCCAGGCAGCGTCTCAGGTGGTCCATGGTCTGTTGGGCCTGAGCCTCGCTGTGGCGCTCGTTTGCCGTGGGCCGCTCCAAAACTGTCATGCCATTGCAGGACACCAGGAAGCCACGAAACCGGCGGAACTGCACAGCCCGTTGCGCCAGCTGAACCCATGCCGCAACAGCCTGAGACTGCCCACCAGCACCGCCCGCGCCAGGAAAGCGCACTCCCAAGGACGGCACGCCTAGCAGGGCTGAACCGCCTGTCAACAACCCCCACCAGGCCCGCGCGGTCTCCTCAGCATTGGGCAGAGCAGCCACGCCCATTGAATGGGGCTGCGGAAAACGGCAGGCCTGGCTGGGGAAAACGGAACCAACCCGGGGAAATCGCCTGAGGATCAGCAACGCTGATGATCGCAAGTCTCGCCAGACCCATCTGAGACGAGACAGCTGAGGCGGCCAACCTCACCCCTTGTCTTCAGCGTTGCCCGCCGGTTTGACCAGGGTGCGCGGGCCCAGCGGATGGTCCGCGTGGGGGTAGGGGGCATGACCGTGATCGTGGTGGTGGTCATGCTCGTGGTGGTCATGCCCATGGCTGTGATCATGGTCGTGGTGATGATGGTGACCCAGGGGAATCGGAATGCCGTCGGGCTGGCAGGCGCCGGTGCATTCGTTCTCACAGAGGGTGCAGCCTTCGATCAATCCCTCCACGTGATGATGGTGGCTGCGCTGCGGTGCCCCCACCTCCGTCTCAAACCCCAGCACCTGCGCCCGGTACTTGCACAGAGAGCAGTTCATCTGCGCCTCCCCGCGCACCACCTCCTCCACCCGTTCCCGGAAGGTGGCGAGCACGAATGGATGATCGCCGAGATAGGCAGCCTCCACGAATTGCACACTGGGATGATCGGCGGCCACCAGCTGGGTGTGCTGGCGGATCCGACTCACCAACACGCCGGAAAACAGAAAATAGGGAAACACCAGCACACGGCGAAACCCCAGGCGCACCACATGGCGCAGGCCGGGCTCCACCAAGGGGAACGTGACCCCGGAGTACAGCGTTTCACCCCAGCCGAAGCCGAAACCCTCCACCAGCATCCGCGTCACCTTGGCCACGTTGGAATTGGCATCCGGATCGGAGGAGCCACGCCCCACCACCACCAGCAGGGTGTCGGCCAGGGGCACCGGCGGCAGGCCGGCAGCGGCGGTGTCGGCATCGCTGCGCTCCAGCGCTTCGCGGATGCGGGCACCGGCCGCC
>JBJTHL010000155.1:0-6842 GCA_046094445.1 Vulcanococcus sp. | reverse complement strand
CTATTTCGTGACCGACGGCGACCGCCAGGTCTGCGAATACGAGAACGCCCTGCTGCTGATCACCGACCGCAAGATCAGCACCATCGCTGATCTGGTGCCGGTGCTGGAGGCCGTGTCGCGTGCCGGCAAGGCGCTGGTGATTCTCTCGGAGGAGGTGGAGGGTGAGGCCCTGGCCACCCTGGTGGTGAACCGCAACCGCGGAGTGCTGCAGGTGGCAGCCGTGCGCGCCCCCGGCTTCGGCGACCGCCGCAAGGCCATGCTTCAGGACATCGCCATCCTCACCGGCGCCACCCTGGTGAGCGAGGACCGGGCCATGACCCTCGACAAGGTGAGCCTGAGCGATCTGGGCAGCGCCCGCCGGATCACCATCAGCAAGGACACCACCACCATCGTGGCCAGCGGTGAGCACCAGGCCGCCGTGGCCGATCGGGTGGCCGCCATCAAGCGCGAACTCGAGAACACCGATTCCGACTACGACCGCGAGAAGCTCAGCGAGCGCATCGCCAAGCTGGCCGGTGGCGTGGCCGTGATCAAGGTGGGCGCCCCCACCGAAACCGAACTCAAGAACCGCAAGCTGCGCATTGAGGACGCCCTCAATGCCACCCGTGCCGCTGTGGAGGAGGGCATTGTGGCCGGCGGCGGCAGTGTGCTGGTGCAGCTGGCCGCCGAACTCGATGGCCTGGCCGCAGGGCTGAGCGGCGATGAGCGCACCGGCGTGCAGATCGTGCAGCGCGCCCTGGCGGCCCCGCTGCAGCAGATCGCCCGCAATGCCGGCCACGACCCCGATGTGGTGGCCGATGAGGTGCGCCGCCGCGGCCTCGGCTTCAACGCCGCCACCGGCAGCTATGAGGATCTGCTGGCCGCCGGCATCCTCGATGCCGCCAAGGTGGTGCGCCTGGCGCTGCAGGATGCCGTGTCGATCGCGGCGCTGCTGCTCACCACGGAGGCGGTGATCGCCGACAAACCCGAGCCTCCCGCCCCGGCTGGCCCCGGCGGTGACATGGGCGGCATGGGAGGAATGGGCGGGATGGGAGGAATGGGTGGCATGGGCGGCATGGGCGGCATGGGCATGCCCGGCATGATGTGAACCTGGCCGGCCGCCCCAGCGTCAGAGGCCCCGCACCAGCCGCGCATGCAGCCGGCCGACGGTCAGGGCCTCGCGGGGAGGATCACTGCAGAGCCGCCCCAGCTCCCGGTTCAGGGCCTGCAGTTCCGACAGTGGCAGCCCGGCCATCGGCGTGCTGAGCAACAGCACGCCCACACCCAGGGACAACAGGCGCGGTTCCACAGCGCACCTCCCGGCAGCACGAGCGAGACCGAACCAGTCTGGACATTGGCACACCCCAGGGTCGCCAAGCTTCAGAAAGCTTTGGGTGGTCCCGCTGTCGCCATGGCCCGGTGATAGGCGGCCACCTGCAGATCCACCCCGGTGATCGCCGTGCCCACCACCACTGCATCAGCCCCCTCCGCCAGGGCCCGGCAAGCCTGATCGGCCCCGGCGATACCTCCTTCGCAGATCAGGGTGGTCGCCCCCGGCAAGCCCCGCCGCAGCGGCCCCAGCAGCTCCCAGCCCGGCGGACGCTGGTTGGCGCTGGCCTCGGTGTAGCCATACAGGGTGGTGCCCACCCAGCTGCAGCCCAGCTCAGCAGCGCGCAACCCGGCGGCCACGCTGTCCACATCGGCCATCAGCGGTGCCCCTAACTCCTCGCGGGCCCGCTGCAGCAGATCCTCCAGCCGCTGCCCATCGGGGCGTGGGCGCTCGGTGGCATCCAGGGCGATCACCGAGGCGCCGGCGGCCCACACCGCCTGAATCTCCGCCCAGCCGGGCGTGATGTAAACGGAGCTATCGGCGAAGGTGCGCTTCCACAGGCCCACGATCAGAGCGTCTGGGCAACGGCGGCGCACGGCGCCGATGTGCTCGGGACTCTCCAGGCGCACGCCGATGGCCCCGTTCGTGAGGCTGGCCTCCGCCATGGCGGCGATCACCTCGGGGTTGCGCATCGGCGACCCCTCCGGCGCCTGCACCGACACGATCAGCCCACCCTGGAGTTGCTCGCGATCAGGACTTGGCATCGGCATCACCTCAGGCGAGCTTGCGATCCAGCAGCGGCCGGATCAGCAGGAACAGGCCGGCCGCCAGCAGCGCCAGCACCGCCAGGCAGGCTCCGGCACTGAGATCGCCGTAGGGGGCGTGCAGCACCACGGCCGAGAGCGAGGTGCTGCCGGTGTAGGCGGCGCGGATCGGCTCGATGGCGAAGGTGAGCGGATTGACGGCCGCCAGCCAGCCCAGCCAGGCGGGCATGAAGCTGATGGGGGCCAGGGCGGTGCTGGCGAACAGCAGCGGCAGGTTGGCCACGAAGATCACGGCGATCAGCTCGATGTGACCGGGCAGGGCGAAGGCCAGGCCAAGGCTCAGGCCGGTCACGGCGAACACCAGCAGCAGCAGCACCACCAGCACCAGCAGCAGCCCGGTGCCCCCTGGCCAGCCGTAGCCCAGGCCCCATGCGGTGGCCATGATTGCCAGGCTCTGCACCAGGCTGAGGGCCGTGATGTAGAGCACCGAGGCCAGCACGATCGAGCTGCGGGAGCGCAGTGGGGCCACCAGCAAGCGGTTGAGGAACCCGAATTCGCGATCGAACATCACCGGCAGGCCGGCGTTGAGGGCAGCGCTGAAGGCGGTGAACACGATCACACCGGCCCCGAGGAAACGGCCGTAGCTGAGGCCGTCCGGCAGCAGACCCTCGGGCGCTTTGGCGAACAGGGCGCCGAACAGCACCAGCCAGATCAGGGGCTGCAGGACACCCGCCACCAGGGTGGAGGGGCGCCGGGCCAGCTGCAGGAACAGGCGCTTGGTGAGGGCAAGGGTTTCCTGGCTGAGTTCCGCGAAGGCGGAACGGGGCCGGTCGGAGGCCTCGGCCACCGGGCTGAGCAGGCTGGAACTGGCGCTGGTCATCGTCGTGGGGACTGGGAGCGAACAGACAGGGCCCGCGGCAACGGGCAGGCCGATCGGATCAACGCATGGCCTGCTTGCGCTCGGCCTTGGCATCGCGGCTGCCGGCCACCGCCAGCTCCGCGTCCATCAGGGTGCGGCCGGTGGCCTGCAGGTACACGTCGTCGAGGCTGGGGCGGCTCTGGGCCAGGGCGAACACCGGCAGCTGGGCCTCGGCGAGCTGCCGGCGCAGCTGCTCCACCACGCCATCGTGCTCCACCACCAGGTTGAGCGAATAGCCCTGGGCGCGGTTCACCACCACCTGGCGCACCCCCGGGCAGGCCTGCAGCAGCTGCTGCACCCGCAGGGCCTCCGGCTCATCGCTGAATTCCCGCACCCGCAGGGTGACGCGATCGCCCCCCAGTTCCGCCTTGAGGGCAGCGGGGTCGCCGGCGGCGATCACCCGACCCCCCTCGATGATCGCCAGCTGATCCGCCAGGGCATCCACCTCTTCCAGGTAGTGGCTGCTGAGCAACACCGTGGTGCACTGATCGCGCAGCTGGCGCAGCACCTGCCAGATGGCGGCGCGGCTTTCGATATCCAGGCCCACGGTGGGCTCATCGAGCACCAGCACCTCCGGGCGATGCAGCAGGCCCGAGGCCAGATCGAGGCGGCGGCGCATGCCGCCGGAGTAGGTGCCGCTGCGGCGGTCGATCCAGGCCTCCATGCCCAGCAGGGCGTTGAGCTCCACGATGCGCCGATCGCGCTGGCCGCGATCGAGGTGATAGAGGTCGCCCTGCAGCTGCAGCAGTTCGCGGCCGCTGAGGATCTTGTCGAGCGCCACCTCCTGGGCAACGTAACCGAGTCGCCGGCGAACCCCCCGGGGATCTGCCAGGGCATCGAGACCGGCCACCCGCACGCTGCCGCTGTCGGGGGCCAGGAGGGTGGCCAGGATGCGCAGGGTGGTGGTCTTGCCGGCCCCGTTGGGGCCCAGCAAGCCGTACAGGCTGCCGCGGGGCACCGTGAGCGACAGGCCGTGCAGGGCATCCACGGCCTTGTCGCCACGGCCGTAGCGCTTGCCCACGTTGAGCAGCTCGATCACCGCCTCTGGCACCGCCACCAATCTCTGCCGAACCGCTGAAGCGACCAATCTAGAAAGGCCCCACCGCCACAGGTGCTGCCAGGGTGAAGGCTGGTGCGCCGGCCCCGGCCAGCTGCAACAGGTCGAGGCCTTGGTTGCTGAACTGATCGCCGGCCGGCATCCGCGCCAGCAGCAGCAGCAGGCAGATGCCGAAGAGATACAGGATCGACCAGCGGAACAAGCCGCGGGCCCGCTGCAGATCGTCGGGCGCCTGCAGCAGGCCCCAGGCCATCTGCAGCAGGCGGCCATTGAACGGCAGCTGCAGCAGGCCGTAGAGCAGGCCGCCGCTGGGCAGGGCCCAGATGCCGGCCAGGCTGAGCAGCACCGTGGCGGTGGCATACAGCACGATCGCCCGGGCGGTGGCGGCTGATCCCTTCACCACCGGCAGCATTGGAATGCCCACCGAGCGGTAATCGTCCTGGAGCAACAGGGCCAGGGCCCAGAAGTGGGCGGGAGTCCACACCATCACCAGGGTGAACAGCCACCAGCTGCTCAGCCCCAGGTGGCCGGTGGCGGCGGCAGCCCCCACCAACGGTGGAATGGCACCAGCCACACCGCCGATCACGATATTCTGGGGGGTGCGCGGCTTGAGCACCACCGTGTAGAGCAGCACGTAGCTGCACAACCCCAGCAGCGACAACGACGCCGCCAGGCAGTTCACACCGCTCACCAGCAGCGTGGCCGCCGCCAGGGCCAGGGCCACGGCGATGCTGAAGGCGGTGCCCACCGAGAGCCGGCCGGAGGGCAGCGCTCGGCCGCTGGTGCGCTGCATGCGTCCATCCAGGCCCTGCTCCCACAGGCAATTGAGCACCCCCGCAGCGGCGGCCGCCAGGGCTCCGCCGCCCAGGGTGCAGGCCAGGCGCCCGGCGGGCAGGGGCCAACCCTCCGAGAGGGCCATCCCCCCGAGGGTGGTGGCCAGCAGCAGAGGGATCAGGCGCGGCTTGGCGATCTCCAGCCACGGGGGCAGTTTCACCCGGGCGCGGGAGGGCACCACCTGCTCGCGGCTGAGGGTTGCACGGCTCAGGGTGGTGGTTGTGGCATCAGCCATGGCTGGGCTCCGAAAGGGATGGTGCGCTGCGCTGGGTTTGCACGGTGAGGGCCGCGAGGGCAGCCACCAGCAGGGCTGCACTGATCTGATGGGCCACGGTGATCGCCGGCACCTGGAGGCTCAGGCGCAGGCTGAGCACCCCCAGGGCGATCTGCAGGGCCACCAGCAGAGTGCTGAACAGGGAAAGGGGCCGCAGGCCAGGCCGTTGCCAGGCCAGCAGGCCCGCCTGCAGCAGCACCGCCAGCGCCGCCGGCCGGGCCGCCAGCCGGTGGCTGAACAGCCAGCTGCAGCCATCACCGGCGTTGAGACACCGGCCGGCCGCCCACTGGCTGGCCATCAGCCCCCCCAGCAGGCACTGGCCCAGCACCAGCAGCAACGCCAGGCCACTGGCCAGGGCCAGCAGCCCACGCCAGCCCGAGGCGGCCGGGGGAACGGGGGAGGCGGGCTGCCGTAACCCTTGATGGCAGGCGCTGAGCAGGGCTACCAGCAGCAGGGCGGTGAGCAGGTGGGCCGTCACCACGGCTGCCGGCAGCAGCTGCAGCACCGTGAGGGCGCCGAGGCCGGCCTGAGCGGCCACCAGCAGCACGCACAGCACGGCCAGGGGCGGCTGCCAGGGCGGCAACAGCCGCCGCCACCACACGCTGGCGCCCGCCAGCACCAGCAGCCCCACACCCACCACGAAGGCATCGAGGCGGTGGAACCACTCCAGGAACACCTGCAGGTTCATCTGCCGGCCCGGCAGCAGGGAGCCGTAGCAGAGGGGCCAGTCGGGGCAGGCCAGGCCGGCCTCCATCACCCGGGTGGCCCCACCGATCGCCACCAGGGCGATCAGGGCCACCAGCAGATGGGCCGCCAGGCGGGCCAATCGCTTCTGCAGCACCGCAGCGGAGGCGGTGTTGCCAACATCGGCAGCGGTGCCGGTGGCACTGGTCTGTCGCTGCAGGGCTGGGGCAGCCATCGAAATCCCCGACGCGCGATCGACGTCAAACTAACGATGGCGACCGAAACTGCTTGAACGGCGAGGGCAACAGCGCTATCGCCGATACCAACAGTGATGTTGAAGGCGATGGGAATGTGCATTCGCTGACAGCGCTGCAGCTCAGGTGCCCGGATTGACACAAGCGGCAACAGCACCAGCGCCAGCAGGCCACAACCTCCATAGGCTTGAACCACCAAGCGCTCGAGACATGCCGATCCCACCGGCCATTCTCACCCTGCTGATGGGCATGGCCCTTGTGCTGTCAGGGCTTTGGGTGGGTCAGAACGTGAATCTGCTGCCGGCGGATGCCAGCAGCAATGCACCGATCTACGACGAACTCTTCAAGGTTCTCTTCAGCATTGGCACGATCCTGCTGATCGGCATTGCCGGATTGATTGTTTACAGCCTGGTGCGTTGAGGCTGGCGTCCTCGGGCAGCAGATTGATGTTTTGACCCACCCAGAGCCCTGTCAGGACAAGGGCCATGCCGGCCAGGAGGGTAAGGATGGCGGCGGGAATCCGCATGGGACCCGATGCTGTTCACCGCACGCTAGGGAGAAGCATCGCCGCCGGTGCGCGCTTGTCGCCGGTTGCAGCAATCGCGGCCCTTGGGGTGTGGGATTGCTCACCGAATGATCACTGTTGGTATCGCTGACGCCCCTCTCGCCACCGCCGTTCACCCAAGTCGAATCCCCTCGTTAGCGTGCGGCCAGTCGCGGTAGGAGCGGCCATGACGAGCATCGGAC
>JBJTHL010000154.1:0-7420 GCA_046094445.1 Vulcanococcus sp. | reverse complement strand
CGGGCCGATTCGCCAGAGTGGACGCTGAATGCCCTGATGCCCGTGCACGTCGTTGAGCTCTCCCTCAAGCTGACCCCCATGCCGGTGGCGGTGCAGCGCAAGGAAGCCGAGTCGGCCGCAGCCCTCTACGCCCAGGTGAAGCAGGCCATGGAAAGCGGCCAGCCCCGCCTGCTGGAACTCAGCTGCGAGAAGGAGGAGAGCAAGCGGGTGTGCCTGCTGAGCAGCGAGGTGGTGGCGGTGCAGACCTACGAGAAATCGGCGGTGGGCGGCGGCAGCAAGCGCCCGGGCTTCATTGATGGCTGATGGGATGGCCAGCCTGGTGGTGGAGGGCCTCAGCTTCCGCTGGCCCAACGGCCGCAGCGCCCTCGACCACTGCAGCTTCCACATCCCCGGCCCCGGCCTCTGGATGCTGGTGGGCGGCAACGGCTCCGGCAAAAGCACCCTGCTGCGCCTGATCGCCGGCCTGCTCGATGCCCGTGAGGGCCGCATCGAGCGGCCCCTCAAGCCGGCTCTGGTGTTTCAGAACCCCGACCACCAGCTGCTGCTGCCCAGCTGCGGCAGCGACATCGAACTCAGCCTGCCGCCCGATCTGCCACGGGCTGCTCGGCTGGCGGCGGTGGAGCAGGCCCTGGCCCAGGTGGGCCTAGCCGGCTTCCGTCAACGCCCGCTCCACAGCCTCAGCGGCGGCCAGAAGCAGCGGCTGGCCATCGCTGGCGCCCTGGCCAGCCAGGCCCGGCTGCTGCTGCTGGATGAACCCACCGCCCTGCTGGATGAAACCAGCCAGGCAGATGTGCTGCAGTTGATCCGCACCCTCTGCGACGAACCGCAGCAGCCGCTCACCGCCCTCTGGATCACCCATCGCCTGGACGAGCTGGCCTGGTGCAATGGCGCAGCCCTGGTGAGCCGGGGTCGCGTGGGTCGCTGGCAGAACGGGCAGGCGCTGCGGGCCCAGCTGTGCCCCTTGCCGGCGGGAAGGGCTGCGGGGTAAGGTCTCTGGGTCCCGGCAACGGGCCCATTCCTCGGTAGCTCAGCGGTAGAGCGATCGACTGTTAATCGATTGGTCGCAGGTTCGAATCCCGCCCGGGGAGCTTGAAACCCCAGCCTCACGGCTGGGGTTTTTCATTGGGATCGGATCCCGGCCAGCAGGCCCGCAGCCCCACGCCATACCCCAGGAACGGCAGGCGGCCACCGGCATGCCGTGACAATCTTCCAAAGAGATCCTGAAGATTCAGCGCCCAGATCATCGCTTGGACCCAGCGAGACAGCTGCCACAGCAAGGGATCTGCATGGATTCGAGGCACAGCTGCCGCGCGCTTTGTTCTGCAAAAGCTGAAGGTTGTAGGGAGAATGAGAACAGTGAACTCGCTGCTGTGCGACGCAGCAGCACGTGCGAGGCCGGCGGACTCCCAGCGTCTTCTCCCCCACCTCCATCCCCGTCCGGGAGCGAACCCATGAAGCCCTGCATCCTGCTCATCGAAGACGACGCCGACATGCGCGACCTGGTGGCCGGCCACCTGGAGCACAGCGGCTTCGACGTGCAGCGCGCCGAGGACGGCATCAAGGGCCAGGCCCTGGCCCTGCAGTACATCCCCGACCTGGTGCTGCTCGATCTGATGCTGCCCAAGGTGGACGGGCTCACCCTCTGCCAGCGGCTGCGGCGCGATGAGCGCACCTCCCGCATCCCGATCCTGATGATCACGGCCCTGGGCAGCACCAAGGACAAGGTGAGCGGCTTCAATTCCGGCGCCGACGACTACCTGGCCAAGCCCTTCGATCTGGAGGAACTGCTGGTGCGCATCAAGGCGCTGCTGCGCCGCAGCGACCGCGCGCCGCTTTCGGCCAAGCACAACGAAATCCTGAGCTACGGCTGTCTCACGCTGGTGCCCGAGCGCTTTGAGGCGATCTGGTTCGACGAACCGGTGCGGCTCACCCACCTGGAGTTCGAACTGCTGCACTGCCTGCTGCAGCGCCACGGCCAGACGGTGGCCCCCTCGCTGATCCTCAAGGAGGTGTGGGGCTACGAGCCAGACGACGACATCGAGACGATCCGCGTGCACATCCGCCACCTGCGCACCAAGCTCGAGCCCGATCCGCGCAAGCCCCGCTTCATCAAGACCGTCTACGGCGCCGGCTACTGCCTGGAGCTGCCCACCGGCAGTCAGCACGAAGATCTGGCCCACCTGGTGCAGAAAGCCCGCGACACCCGCCGCGCGGCCGCCTGAGGCTCAGCCCAGGCGCACCCCCGACAGCTCGAGCAGCGCCACCTCCCAGGCCAGACGTGGCTGCACAAACGACCGCAGCTGCCGGCGCAGGCGCTCCAGCCGCTGCAGCGGTACCCCATCGGGGCAGCGCCGCCACAGGTGGATCTGCCACCAATCCAGCAGCCACAGCTGCTGCTCCACCTCGAGCCCTTCGCAGAGGTCGCGGGCCAGGGCCAGGGCCTCCAGGGGGGACGCTCCGCCAGCTCCGGCGCCCGTGAGCAGGCTGCTGCAGCGCTGGGCCAGGCCCTCCGGCAGGGCCTGCCACTGCTGGCGGTGGCCCAGCAGGGCACCGGGGGAACCAGCCGCCAGCTCCAGCAGCTCCGGCGGATCGCCGCTGGTGGGCGACCCCACGGCGCTGGCCTGCCCGTCGAGCACCTGCTGCAGCAACGGGGCCGGCAAGCGCGCAAAGGGGATCGTATGGCAGCGGGAGCGGATGGTGCTCAACAGCCGCTCCGGCGCTGCCGTGAGCAGGATCAGCAGCCCATCGCCCGGTTCCTCGAGGGTTTTGAGCAGGGCATTGGCGGCCCCTTCCGCCATGGCTTCAGCGCCATCGAGCACCACCAGGCAGCGGCCCGCCTCCACCGGCCGCCGCGCCAGAAAGCCCGACACGCCTCGCACCTGCTCCAGGCGCAGCTGCGGCGGCGCCTTGCGGCTCACGCCGGCCGCCTCCGCCTGGGAGAGGGGCACCAGCTGGCCCTTGTCGCTGTAGGTGGGCTCCACCCAGAGCAGATCGGGGTGGTTGCCCGCCTCCAGGCGCCGGCGCAGGGGCAACGAGCCCGCGGGCCCGGCGATCACCCCCTCCAGGAAGCGCAGGGCTGCCAGGCGGCGGCCCACCCCCTCCGGGCCGCTGAACAGATAGGCCGGCGCCAGCCGCCCCTGGCTCAGGGCCGCGCTGAGCAGGGCCACCGCCTGGCCCTGGCCCAGCAGGCCAGCGAACAGCTCAGCCATCGGCGGCGGCAGCGGCAGGGCTGCCGGCGCAGGGCCAGCGCTCCAGCAACGCCTGTTGGAGGGCAGCCGTGACCGCCTCCAGCGGCTGATCGGCCGCGATGCGGCACCAGCCGGGCTGCTGGGCCAGCGCCGAAAAGCCGTCGCAGACGCGCTGGAGGAAGGGCTGGCCGCTGGCCTCGATGCGATCGGCGGGCCGCTGCTGGCGGCGGCGCAGGGCTTCAGCCAGGGGCAGCTCCAGCAGCAGGGTGAGATCGGGCTGCAGGCCGCCGGTGGCGATCGCCGCCAGCTGCTCGATCAGGGCCAGGGGCAGGCCGCGGCCGTAGCCCTGATAGGCGGCGGTGGAGCCGCTGAAGCGATCACTGAGCACCCAGTGGCCGGCCGCCAGGGCCGGCGCGATGCGCTGCTGCACGTGCTGGGCCCGATCGGCCGCGTAAAGCAGCAACTCGGCGGTGCTGCAGGGGTCCGCATCACCGGGCGGATGCAGCAGCAACGCCCGCAGGGCCTGGCCCAGGGCCGTACCGCCGGGCTCGCGGGTCACCACCAGCTCCGCCCCCGGCGGCATCAGGCCGCTGGCCGGCAGCCAGGCCTGCAAACGCTCCAGCTGCGTGCTCTTGCCGCAGCCATCGATGCCCTCCAGCACCAGGAACCGGCCCCGCTGCCCCATCAGCCCCGGCCCAGCAGCAAGGCATTCACCACCACGGTGAGTGAACTCAGAGCCATCAACAGCGCCGCCAGGGGAGGGGAGAGCTGCAACCCGAAGCCGGGGAGCAGAACCCCGGCAGCGATCGGCAGCACCAACAGGTTGTAGCCGAAGGCCCAGGCCAGGTTCTGGCGCACGGTCGCCATCGTGCGGCGGGCCAGGCGCAGGGCCTCGGGAATCGCCAGCAATCGATCACCCAGCACCACCAGATCAGCGGTGTCCATGGCGATCTGGGTGCCGGTGCCCACGGCGATGCCCACCGTGGCCGCCGCCAAGGCCGGCGCATCGTTGATGCCATCCCCCACCATCGCCACCGGGCCTGCGTGGCGGGTGGCTTCGATCCGCTCCAGCTTCTGCTGCGGCAACAACTCCCAGGCCAGCTGCGCCGGCGCCAGCCCCAGGGCCGCCCCCAGCCGCTGCACAGGGCCCTGGCGATCCCCGCTGAGCAGCCCCAGCCGCAGGCCCATGGCCTGGAGGGCCGCCAGGGCCTCGGCCGCATCGGCGCGGGGTTGGTCCTGCACCGCCAGCAGGCCCAGCAGGCTCTGCTCCCGGGCCACCGCCAGCACCGTGGCGCCCTGGTCCTCCCGCTGGGCGATCCAGCTCCGCTGCTCCGGTTGCAGCTCCACACCGGCCCGGGCCACCAGCCAGTCGGCCCGGCCAGCCCGGCACAGCTGGCCCGCCAGCCGGCCGCTCACCCCATCACCCGGATGGGTGGCGGCCTCCTCCACAGGCTGCAGCGGCAGCTCCAGCTCCTGGGCACGCTGCAACAGGGCGTGGGCCAGGGGGTGACGGGTGTGGGCCTCCAGGCTGGCGGCCGTGGTGATGAGCACGGGATCATCCACGGGCGGAAACGGCAGCAGCGCGCTCAGCTGCGGGCGCCCCAGCGTGAGGGTGCCCGTCTTGTCGAACAGCACGGTCTGCAGTCCGGCGGCCGCCTCGATCACATCGCCGCCGCGGAACAGCACACCCACCTTGGCGGCACGGCCGGTGCCCACGCTGATGGCGGCGGGGGTGGCCAGGCCCAGGGCGCAGGGGCAGGCCACCACCAGCACCGCAATGCTCAGCTGCAGCGCCAGGGCGAAGGGCGTGGTGGCCCCCTGGCCAAGGCTGTGATGGCCGCCATGGGCGTGCAGCGGCAGGCCCGCCTGCAGCACCTGGGGCCACAGCTGGGTCCCCCACAACCACCAGAACAGCAGCGTGGCCAGAGCCAGCAGCAGCACCGCCACGCTGAAGCGCCCCGCCACCCGGTCCGCCAGCCCCTGGATCGGCGCCTTGCGGGCCTGGGCCCGCTCCACCAGCGCGATGATCCGCGCCACGGCGCTGGCGTGGCCGGGGCGCAGCACCTCGAGGGTGAGGGCAGCCTCCAGATTGAGGCTGCCGGCCGCCAGTTCACTGCCGGGAGTGGCCTGCAGCGGCAGGTGTTCGCCCGTCAGACTCGACACATCCAGCGCCGAGCACCCCTCCAGCACAACGCCATCCACCGGCACGCGATCGCCCGGCAGCAACCGCAGCCGATCGCCCGGCCGCAGGGCCCCCACCCGCACCGGCCGCACCGCCGCCTCCGGGCCCTCACCCAGCAGCAGCAGGGCCTCATCGGGCTGCAGGCGAGCCAGCTCGCGCAGGGCGCTGCCAGTGCGGCTGCGGGCCCGCTCCTCCAGGAAGCGGCCCAGCAACACGAATCCCAGCAGCATCACGGGCTCATTGAAGAAGCACGGCCAGCCCGCCCGGGGCCAGAGCAGGGCCGCCAGGCTGGCCAGGTAGGCGCTGCCCATACCCAGGCCCACCAGGCTGTCCATCCCGGGGGCGCCGGCCATGGCCGAGCGCAGGCCGCGCACCATGATCGCCCGGCCCGGCAGGGCCAGGGCGAGGGTGGCCACCAGGGCATGCAGGCGCACATCCGCCAGCAGGGGGGTCGCCAGCTGGCCCGATTCCGCCAGGTGCCCCGCAGCCGACACCACCACCAACAGCAGCGCCACCAGCAGCTGACGCCACTGCTGCCACCAACGGCGCAGGCGCCGCTGCTCCTCCAGCCCCTCAGCGGCCGGCAGCACCGACGCATCGCGGCGGCGAGCGCTGTAGCCCATGGCGGCCAATGCCGCGATCAACGGCTCCACCGGATCGGCCGCCTCGCCGCCCGCCTGGGCAGGCTCCAGGCCCACCCAGGCGGTGCGGCTGAGCAGATTCACGCTGGCCTGATGCACCCCCGGCTGGGCCAGCAGGCGCTGCTCCACGGCGCGCACACAGCCGCCGCACTTCATGCCCTCGATCTCGAGCAGCAGGGGAGCCACCGGCTGGGGGGCAGCGGGAACGCCGGGGGCCACGGAACGGCAGCGCGGTCTCCAAGGCTAGGGACTGCGAACCGCCACGCCAAGGACGGCCCCGGCCGGGGGAGGATGGGCGCAACGAAGCTCAGCCCACCGCCGTGCCCCGCTCCCAGCGCAACGACAACTTCATCGACAAGAGCTTCACGGTGATGGCCGACCTGATCCTCAAGGTGCTGCCCACCAACCAACGGGCCAAGGAGGCTTTCGCCTACTACCGCGACGGCATGAGTGCCCAGGCCGACGGCGAATACGCCGAAGCGCTCGACAACTACGCCGAAGCCCTGAAGCTGGAGGAGGACCCCAACGACAAGGCCTTCATCCTCTACAACATGGCCCTGGTGTTCGCCAGCAACGGTGAACATGAGCGCGCCCTGGATCACTACGGCCAGGCCCTGGATCTCAACAGCAAGATGCCCCAGGCCCTGAACAACATGGCCGTGATCCATCACCACCTCGGTGCGATCGCCGAAGAGAAAGGCGATGCCGACGAAGCCGATCGCCGCTTCGATCTCGCTGCCGATTTCTGGACCAAGGCGATCCGCCTGGCCCCGAACAACTACATCGAAGCCCAGAACTGGCTCAAGACCAGCGGCCGCGGCAACGTCGACGTGTACTTCTGAGGCTCAGGCCCGATCATCGGCCGGGTTGACCCCCAGGGCCGCCACCAGGGCCTCCGCCACGCTGCCGGCTTCGAGCAGCTGCAACTCCAGACCCGCCGCCAGCCGCGCCAGGCCGCTGCCCTTGGGCACCACGGCCCGGCGGACCCCCAGGCGGGCCGCCTCCTGCAGCCGCGCCTCCAGCTGACCCACCGGCCGCAGCTGGCCGCCCAGGCCCAACTCCCCCACCAGCACCGTGCCCGGCGGCAGGGTGAGATCCCGGTAGCTGGCCACCACCGCCGCGGCCACCCCCAGATCCGCCGCCGGCTCTTCCACCTCCAGGCCGCCCGCCACCGCCAGATAGCAGTCGAAGCGCGAGAGGGGCAGCCCGAGGTGCTTCTCCAGCACCGCCAGGATCTGGTGCAACCGGTTGGTGCCGATGCCGGTGGCGGTGCGGCGCGGGCTGGCATAGCTGGTGGTGCTCACCAGGGCCTGCAGCTCCACCACCAGGGGGCGCGTGCCCTCACAGGCCACGATCGTGGCCGTACCGGCACTGGGCTCATCACCGCCGAGGAACAGCTCGCTGGGGTT
>JBJTHL010000153.1:0-3062 GCA_046094445.1 Vulcanococcus sp. | reverse complement strand
AGGCCACCAGACAGTCCTCCAGCGGGCCCGGCTCGATGTTCTCGCCGCTGCTGAGCACGATCGTGTCCTTGGCGCGACCGGTGAGCACCAGGGTGCCATCGGCCAGCAGCTGGCCCAGATCGCCGGTGTCGAACCAACCGTCGCCATCGAGCACCTTGGCGCTGGCCTCCGGTTTGCCCAGGTAGCCCCCCATCACCTGCGGGCCGCGGGCCAGCACACGCCCCCGCTGGCCGATCGCCAGGGCCGCCCCTGTTTCCGGATCCACGATGCGCAGTTCCGTGCCGGCCAAGGGTTGGCCGGAGCTGCCGCGGCGGTTGGCCCAGCGGCGGCGGCAGGTGAGCACCGGGCTGGTTTCGGTGAGGCCGTAGCCCACCAGCAGCTCGATGCCGATGGCCTCGAAGAAGCCGTCCACATGCAGGGCCAGGGCACCGCCGCCGCTGATGGCCGTGCGCAGGCGGCCGCCGATCAGCTGCTGACGCACCTTCGGCCAGAACAGGGCCGAAGCCAGGCCATGCAGCGGCCAGCTCAGGGCCGCTGTCGCCGCCGCCAGGCCGCGACGGGCCAGGGGTTCAGGCGCCAGGGTGAGATCGGCGGCGATGCGGCGGCGGCTGCAGTGAAAGCGGCTGAGGGCCAGCGCGCCCCGCAACAACCGTTGCCGGGCGGGTGGCATCGCCGCCAGGGCATCCTCAAAGCCCCCCAGCAGCGCTTCCCACAGGCGCGGCACGCTGATCAGGTACTGGGGCCGCACCCGCTGCAGATCGGGACGCAGCTGCTTGAGGGTGGTGTACGTCTGCCGGCAGCCGCAGGAGAGCAGGAAATATTCGGCGCTGCGCTCGTAGGCATGCCAGATCGGCAGCACACTCAGCACCGCATCACCGGGCTGCGGGGCCACCGCCACCCCCAGATGGCGCAGCTGATGGAGCAGGTTGGCGTGGATGAGCGGAACGCCCTTGGGCTGGCCGGTGGTGCCGGAGGTGTAGAGCACGGTGGCCAGGCGCCCGGCATCAGCGGCGGGCCAGGCGGGCGTCGCCGCGGCGGTCCCCCGCTCCAGCAGTTGCATCCAGCTCAGGCAGGGCACCGCCCCGGGGATCGCGGCCGGCGGTTCCCCCTGCAGGAGCACCACCGCCCGCAGCCGGGCCAGCAGCTCCGGCGAGGGCTCCAGCTGGCTGAGCAGCGCAGCCGACTCCAGCACCAGGGCCACGGCGCCGCTGTCGGCGGCGATGTAGCGCAGTTCATCGGCCGGAGCGCTGCTACCACGCACGGCATCGGCGGCCCCGAGCCGCATCAGCGCCTGGTCGGCCACCAGCCAGCGGGGGCTGTTCTCCGCGAACAGGGCCACCACATCACCGGCGCCGATGCCCAGGGCGGCGAAACCGGCGGCGGCCTGCTCGATGCGCTGGTGGAGCCCGCGATAGGTGAACTGCTCCGGCGGCTGGCTGTGGGGGGCCTCCAGGGCGATCGCCTCGCCATAGCGCTCCGCCAACACCGGCCACAGCTGCTCCAGGCCGCTGAGGGCGCTCCAGTCGCTGCGGAGGGCGAGCGCGCGTTGATCCTCAGGGCTGCCGCCCCAGTCGATCACGGCAGGCGAACGCTGGGCGGGAGGGGCGAACATCGCGGCGGACGGCGTGATGCGCCCGGTCTTACCACCCCTGAGGCCATCCCTGCAGAGCTTCCACCCCCTCGGGCGGCCGCAGCTGCAGGCCGAAGCGCTGGCTGAAGCAGCGCAGCAGGGGGTCGCGCAAAGCGGCGGCCGTGAGCTGGGGGCACCAGTCCGCCAGGCGTCCCACGGGTCGATCGCGGATGCCGCAGGGCACCACCTGGCTGAAGCCCGCCAGATCCGCCTCCACATTCAGGGCCAACCCGTGCTGCGAAATCCAGCGCCGGGCCCCCACACCGATGGCGGCCAGCTTGCGGCCCTCCAGCCACACGCCGGTGAGCCCCTCGATCCGCTCGCCCTGCAGCCCCAGCTCCGCCAGCAGATCGATCACCACCCCCTCCAACTGCCGCAGGTAGTGGTGCAGATCGGCCCCATGGCGCTGCAGGTTCAGCACCGGGTAGAGCACCAACTGGCCCGGGCAATGGTGGGTGACCTCCCCACCGCGATCGATGCGGTGCAGCGGTGCCGGCGGAGCGGCAGGGTCGAACCCGAGGAAGGCCACATCGGCCCCACGGCCGAGGGTGTAACAGGCCTCGTGCTCCAGCAGCAGCACCGCCTCGGGGCCAGCGGGATCCGCCAGCAGCCGACGCTGCAGCTGCTGCTGCCAAGCCCAGCCCTGCGGGAACGGCACAGGCCCCGCCGCTTGGAAACAGATTGCGTCGCCGGTGGTGGGATCCACACACCGTTCCTAGCGTTCAGCCATCCCCACCGCCTCAGGAGCCACGGGATGAAGTTGTTGATCCACGGCCGCAATCTGGAGGTCACTCCAGCGATCCGCGACTACACCGAAGACAAGCTGACGCGCGCGATCAGCCATTTCGACGGACTGGTCAAGGAGGCGGATGTGCACCTCTCGGTGGCCCGCAACCCGCGGGGGCCGCAGCAGACGGCGGAGGTCACGGTGTTTGCCAACGGCACCGTGATCCGCGCCCAGGAGCGCAGCGAGAACCTGTACGCCAGCATCGATCTGGTGGCCGGCAAGCTCAGCCGCCAGCTGCGCCGCTACAAGGACCGTCACGGCGACCACCACCACAGCCATGGCCACCACGCCAGCACCACCCCCCGCCTGGTGGAGCTGGCCGGCGACGACGCCGTGAGCGGCTCGCTGGTGGAGGGGAAGGAAGCGACCCTGCCCAGCCCCGGCGTGCGGCGCAAATACTTCGCCATGCCGGCGATGAGCCTGGAGGAGGCCCTGCATCAGCTGGAGCTGATCGATCACGACTTCTACCTCTTCCGCGATGCCACCAGCGGCGAGCTGCAAGTGGTGTATCGGCGCAACCACGGCGGCTTCGGCGTGATCCAGGCCAGGGCCTGAGCCGGCAACCGGGCGGCGCACAATTCGGAGCCGATCTCACCCCACCCCCTCCGCAACCCGCCCGTGCGCGACCTGCCCGACCTCGCCCCC
>JBJTHL010000152.1:0-4587 GCA_046094445.1 Vulcanococcus sp. | reverse complement strand
CGCCAGCGCCACCCGCTCCACCCAGGCCAAGAGCCGCGAGAAGCTGCTCGACAAGGTGGAGCGGATCGAGGCACCGATCGAGAGCGTGAGCGGGCCGCGCTTCCAGTTCCCACCCGCGCCCCGCAGCGGCCGCCTGATCGCGGAGATCAAGGAGCTGAGCCACAGCTACGGCGAGCAGATCCTGTTTCTAGGCACCAATCTCGAGGTGGAGCGGGGCGATCGCATCGCCTTCGTGGGCCCCAACGGCGCCGGCAAATCCACGCTGCTGCGGCTGGTGATGGGCATCGAGACCCCCGACGAAGGGGTGGCCGGCCTGGGGGAGCACAACGTGATCGCCGGCTACTTCGAGCAGAACCAGGCCGAGGCCCTGGATCTCTCGAAAACGGTGATCGACACGATCTTCGAGGCGGTGCCCGACTGGACCCAGACCCAGGTGCGCTCGCTGCTGGGCAGCTTCTGCTTCAGCAACGATGCCGTGTTCAAGGAGGTGGGCCAGCTGAGCGGCGGCGAGAAGGCGCGGCTGGCCCTGGCGCTGATGCTGCTGCAGCCCTGCAACCTGGTGGTGCTGGATGAGCCCACCAACCACCTCGACATCCCGGCCAAGCAGATGCTGGAGGACGCCCTGATCGAGTACGAGGGAGCGGTACTGGTGGTGAGCCACGACCGCTACTTCATCTCACGGGTGGCCAACAAGATCGTGGAGATCCGCGACGGTGACCTGGTGGTGTACAGGGGCGACTACGCCTACTACCGCGAGAAGAAGGCCGAGGAAGCCGCTGAAGCGGAGTCCTCCCGCCAGGCCGCGGCGGCGGATGCCAAGCGCAAGGCCAATCGCGACAAACAGAAAGCCAAGGCCGCAGCTCGCAAGTCGGCCGCCTGATCCCGGCAGCCGAACCACGGCACGTCACACAACTTCACCATCGCTTAGGCAAGACGACTCATTTCGCTTGGAACCCGGGTTTGTTGTGCATACGCTGACGGAATCCACCGCTCGACGCCCCATGGCCCCATCTGCGCAACAGCCCGGATTCGGCTCCTCATCGCTGGGAACCGGCCATGGCATCGCCCACGCCCAGGGTGGCAGCCTCGACACCACCGATGCGGTGAGCAGCTACTTCGAGTGCATCACCGCCTGCTCCCTCGACGACGGTGAGTGCGTGACCCGCTGCGTGGAGGTGCTGCGCGACAACCCCTGAGCCGATGCCGGCGTCAGGGGCGCGGCACCAGCGTGGAGAGCTCCACCGGCGTGATCGTGAACTGCAGCTGCTGCCCCTGACGCTGCACCCGCACCGCCATCGGCCGGCCCACACCATGGCGCTCCACCAGCTGGGTGAGCTGGGCCGGGCTGGCGACCGCCACACCATTGACAGCGGTGATCACATCCCCAGGCCGCAGCCCCGCCTGGGCCGCCGGGCCTGACGGCATCAGCGAACGCACCTGGGCGCCGGCAGTGGTGGCGCCACTGGCATCCCGCGCCACATCCAGGCCCACACCGATCATCGCGTGGCTCACCGCGCCACGGCTCACCAGCTGCTCCGCGATCACCCGGGCGCGATTGATCGGGATCGCGAAACCCAGGCCGGCACCGGGGCCGGAACGCACCAAGGTGTTGATCCCCACCACGGCCCCGTCGGCATCCAGCAGCGGACCGCCGGAGTTGCCGGGGTTGATGGCCGCATCGGTCTGGATCAGCTCCAGGCGCTTGTCGGTGATGCCGAGCTTGGCCGCATTGCGGTTGAGGCTGCTCACGATCCCCAGTGTCACCGTCTGGTCCAGACCGAAGGGATTCCCCACAGCGATCACCCAATCGCCCACCTGCAGGGCCTCGGAGTGACCCAGGGGCACCACCGGCCACGGGCCGGCCGCCGCCAGGCGCACCACCGCCAGGTCGGTGATCGGATCGATCCCCACCACCTTGCCCTCCACCCGCCGGCCATCGCTCAGGCCCACGGTCACCCGCGTGCTGCCCTCCACCACGTGGGCATTGGTGAGCAGCAGGCCGCTCGGGTCGTAGAGGAAGCCGCTCCCCAGCCCCCGCTCGGTGCGCTGACTGGGGGGCTGCGAGGGCACCCCCTGGGGCAGCCCGAAGAACTGGCGCAGCAGCGGATCCATCATCGGGAAGGGCATCACCCCCTGCCGGCCCGGCACCTGCACGGTGCGCTCGGTGTCGATGGTCACCACGGCGGGACCCGCGCGGCGCACCGCCGCCGCCACGAACGACTGCCGGGTGAGCGGCGCAGCGCCCGGGGGCACCGCAGCGCTGGCGGGCTGCAGCGGCAGCGTGCCGAGCACAACCGCAGCGGGCAGCAGCCCCAGGCTGCAAACGCTCCAGCCCCTCAGCACCGCGCCCAGCACACCGCTGCCCCTGTCCGTCCTGCCGCCCATGGGCGCGCCCTGTCGTTGTGTGGCAGACCGTAGACAGAACGCCGCCGGCAGCCAAGCCCCTCCGGCGCCGAGGGGAGCGATGATGGAAACCCGCGGCGGACACGGGCGCCAACATCAGCCCCCCCCCGCGCCATCCACCCATGACCAGCGCGTCCATGACCAGCGCCGTCGTAGCTGGCGCAACCGTAGCCAGCGCAGGCGCACCCAGCGCAGCCATGGTGTTCGCCAAGCTGCTGCCCCTGGTGTACGGCGCCTGCTTCCTGGCACTGCTCTGGCAGGCGTTCCGGATCATGGGGCGGGGCTTCAGCGCCGTGCCGCGGCCGGGCGACCAGCAACGCCTGCCGGTGGGCGACCGCACCGGACGGGTCACCATCCACCCGGAGCTGCTGGATGCCGATGGCCAGCTCACCCGCGACGACCTGCTCACCGTGCGTTTCGGCGGCGACAGCGAGCAGCCCGCCCCCCCGGCCGACCCCTCCTGAAGGCCGGCGGCCCCGTCAGCTGGTACAACCGTTAAGTGCTTGTGGAATCGGCGGAGGCCTGCGTGGAGCAAAGAACCCGGATCGTGGCTGCTGTGCTCAAGGCCATCAAACTGCCGCCGCGCTTTCAGCTGCGCCTGGTGAAGGAGGATCCCGTGCGTCTGGAGCTGATCCTCACACCCGCCTACGGCAAGGAGCCGATCCTGGTGGGTCTGGTGGAATCCCAGGATCTGGTGGCCCGGCGCGACCGTGAGGGGCGCATTCCCCGGGATCTGCAGGGCACCTGGGACTGGACCGTGCGCCACGGCAAGGTGAACACCGGCGGCTGGAATCCTTATCTGAAGGAAGCCCTGCAGACGATGTTTGAAACCGGTCTGCCGGCCATCGTGTACGAAGAAACCACCGGCGAGGACTACCACCCGGTGGACGGCGCCCGCCACGTGCGCTGAGGCCACCGCGGCGGTGGCCATGAACCAGGCCCTGCCGATCGATCCGCTGCTGCCGGAGCTGGTGCGCCAGCTGGGCCCCGGCGGCACGGTGCTGCTGCAGGCGCCGCCCGGTGCCGGCAAAACCACCCGGGTGCCCCTGGCCCTGCTGGAGGCCCTGGAGGCCAGCGGCGAGCCCGGCCGCATCCTGATGCTCGAACCCCGCCGGCTGGCGGCTCGGGCCGCCGCAGAGCGGTTGGCGGCCGAACGGGGTGAGCCCGTGGGGCAGCGGGTGGGCTATCGCGTGCGCCTGGAGGCCCGGGTGTCGGCCGCCACGCGGGTGGAGGTGCTCACCGACGGCCTGTTTCTGCGCCAGCTCCAGGCCGACCCCAGCCTGGAGGGGGTGGCCTGCGTGGTGTTCGATGAATTCCACGAGCGGCGCAGCGAAGCCGACCTGGCCCTGGCGCTGCTGCGGGAAGCGCGGCCGCTGCTGGCACCGCAGCTGCGGCTGCTGTTGATGTCGGCCACCCTCAACTTGCAGCCAATGGCGGCCCAGCTGCCGGAAGCAAGCCTCCTGGAGAGCGAGGGCCGCAGCCATCCGGTGGCGATCCAGCAGCAGGCGCCGCGGCCCGATGAGCGCCTGGCGGCCCAGGTGCTGCGAGCCCTGGAAAGCCAGTGGCTGGACCATCGGGGCCGCCATGAAACCGTGCTGGTGTTTCTGCCGGGCCAGCGGGAGATCCAGCAGTGCCTTCAGGCCATCAGCACCACCGGCTGGGGGGCTGATCTGGAGCTGGCTCCCCTGCACGGCAACCTGCCCCTGGCGGCCCAGGGGCAGGCCATCCGCCCGGCCCGCCACGCCGCCGGCAAGGTGGTGCTGGCCACGGCGATCGCCGAAAGCTCGCTAACGATCGAGGGGGTCACTCTGGTGATCGACAGCGGCCTCAGCCGCCGCAGCCGCTTCGATCCAAGCACCGGCATGGATGGCCTGGTGACGGTGCCCGCCAGCCAGGCCAGCGCCGCCCAGCGGGCCGGCCGGGCCGGCCGCCTCGGCCCCGGACGCTGCCTGCGCCTCTGGAGCGCCGCCGAGCAGCAGCGCCGGCCCGCCTTCGATCCGCCCGAGCTGCTGGAGGCGGATCCGTTGCCCTTGGTGTTGCAGCTGGCCCAGTGGGGTGCTGGTTTAGGCGAGGACCTCCCGTGGCTGGAGCCACCACCTTGCCGGCGGCGTGGCGGGCCGGGCGGATGGCCTGCCCCTGGGCCGCCAGGGGCAGGTTGCCGTGCAGGGGAGCCAGCTCCAGATC
>JBJTHL010000151.1:0-2883 GCA_046094445.1 Vulcanococcus sp. | reverse complement strand
CGCTTCTTGCCGCCCCAGATCGCCAGCAGCAGATACACCGGCAGCAGCTCCAGCTCCCAGGCCAGGAAGAACAGCAGCACGTCCTGCACGGCGAACACGGCGATCTGGCCGCCATCCATCGCCAGCAGCAGGAAGTAGAAGAGCTTGGGCTTGAAGCTCACCGGCCAGGCCGCCAGGGCCGCCAGGGCGGTGATGAAGCTGGTGAGCAGGATCAGCGGCATCGAGAGCCCGTCGGCCCCCACCGACCAGGCCAGCCCTAGATCCGGCAGCCAGCTCACCTTCTGCACCAGCTGCAGGCCCGGCTGGCTGGGGTCGTAACCATTCAGGTAGCCCCCCACCGTGATCAGGAAGGTGGTCAGGGTCACCCCGAGGGCGAACCAGCGCACCTGCTTGCCGTCGCCCCGGTCGGGGATGAACGGAATCAGCAGGGCAGCGGCGATCGGGAACAGGATCGCGGCGCTCAACCAGGGAAAGGGGGCGCTGCCGTCAGCGGCGGCAGCCGTTGCCGCGGTTGCCAGGGTGACGGCGAAATCCAGGGCCACAGCAGGATCGAGGGGCTGCGCGGAGTGTAGAAATCAGGGCCGCGACTGGGAGTGGCGGTGGCCGATGTCACACACAGCGTTGCGGGCTGCGGACGGGTGACAGGGTGATGACCCCGGGGAGCTCACAGCCCTTGGGGAGCTCAGCCCAGGGCGCCGAAGAGCACCACCAGGGCAATCACGCCGCCGAACACGATCAGGGCATAGAACTGGGCCCGGCCGGTTTCGAAGTACTTGAGGCCCTCGCCGCTGCCCAGGGTCACCAGGCCCGTGAGGTTCACAACGCCGTCCACCACCTTGGAGTCGACCTCCAGCACCGAGCGGGCCAGCTTGCGGCTGCCTTGCACGAACAGCTTGTCGTTGATGTCGTCGAGGTACCACTTGTTGGCCAGGAAGGCATTGATCGTGGGGAAGCGGCCGGCCACGGCGCTGGCCAGGTCGAGCTTGTGCAGGGCATAGGCCAGCACGGCGATCGTGATGCCCACCACCGAGATCGCCACGGAGGCACCCGCCAGAGGAAGGAATTCAGCCCAGCTGAAGTGGCTGGCCATGTGGGCCGCCTCCTCGGGATCAAGCAGCTGCGCGAAGCGGCTGTTCCATGGGGTCCCCAGCAGGCCGATCAGCACCGAAGGCACCGCCAGCACCACCAGGGGCATGGCCATCTGCCAGCCGGATTCATGGGGATGGGCGGCGTGGTGGCCGTGGCTATGGCCGTCGTCATGGTCTGCCGCACCCTTGCCGGCGGCCGCCAGCAGCTGGGCCTGCACCGTGGTGTCGGCACCGCGGAATGCACCCTCAAAAGTGAGGAAGTAGAGCCGGAACATGTAGAAGGCGGTCAAGACGTCGGTGATGAAGCCCATCCCCCAGAGCAGGGGATAGGTATTGAAGGCCTGGCCCAGGATTTCGTCCTTGCTCCAGAAGCCCGCCAGGGGCGGGATGCCGGCGATGGCGATGCAGCCGATCAGGAAGGTGGTGCTGGTGATCGGCATCCAGCGGCGTAGGCCGCCCATCAGGCGCATGTCCTGAGCCAGCACGGGTTCATGGCCCACCACCTCTTCCATGGCGTGGATCACCGAGCCCGAGCCCAGGAAGAGCATCGCCTTGAAGAAGGCGTGGGTCACCAGGTGGAACATCCCCGCCACCGGGGCGCCACAGCCCATGGCCAGCATCATGTAGCCCAGCTGGCTCACGGTGCTGTAGGCCAGACCCTTCTTGAGATCCATCTGGGTGAGGGCGATCGAGGCCCCCAGGAACAGCGTGATCGTGCCGATCACGGCAATCGTGGCCTGCACGGCGGGGAAGGGCACGTACACCGGCTGCAGCCGTGCCACCAGGAACACGCCGGCGGCCACCATCGTGGCGGCGTGGATCAGGGCCGAGATCGGTGTGGGGCCCTCCATGGCATCGGGCAGCCACACGTGCAGCGGGAACTGGGCCGATTTGGCCATCGGTCCCATGAACACCAGCAGGCAGAGGAGCACCGCCACACCATTGCTCACGCTGCCGCCGGCCACGGCCTCCTGCAGGCGAGCGCCGATCTCCTCGAAGCCAAAGCTGCCCGTTGCCCAGAACAGGCCGAGGATCCCGAGCAGCAGGCCGAAGTCGCCCACGCGGTTGGTCACGAAGGCCTTCTGGGCGGCATTGGCAGCGCCGTCGCGGTCGTACCAGAAGCCCACCAGCAGGTAGGAACACATGCCCACCAGCTCCCAGAACACGTAGATCTCCAGGAGGTTGGGGCTGATCACCAGGCCCAGCATCGAGCTGCTGAACAGGGCCAGATAGGTGAAGAAGCGCACGTAGCCCTTGTCGTGGGCCATGTAGCCATCGGAATACACCATCACCAGCAGGGCGATGGTGGTGACCAGGGCCAGCATCACCGCCCCCAGGGCATCCACGCGGAAGCCCATCTGCAGGTTGAACGCGCCGGCGGTGGCCCAGTTGAACAGCACCTCCGTGGTGCCGGCACCCGCCAGCTGCTGCGCCAGCACCGTGTAACTCAGCACCGCCGCCGCGCCCACGCAGCTGATCAGCAGCCAGGCCACCGGTTTGCGCAGCCGGTTCACGGTGCGGTTGAAGCTGATCAGCCCCAGGCCCACCAGGCAGGCCCCAGCCAGGGGCAGCACCGGAATCAGCCAGGCGAGTTCGGCGGGCGAGGGCATCCGGCGCTGAGGCAGTCAGGGCGAGTGTAGGCAGGGTGGTGGCAGCGGTCTGTCGCCTGTGATCGGCTGTGTGGGCAGGCGCACGGGGCGCGGCAGGCCCTTCAGCCCAGCCAGTGGGCGAGGCCGGTGCGGGCGAAGGCGGTGGCGCCCGCTCCGATGAAGCGGTGGGCCCACCAGAACACGGC
>JBJTHL010000150.1:0-3401 GCA_046094445.1 Vulcanococcus sp. | reverse complement strand
TTCGATGCCCACCTGAAGTGTTCCTTCTGCGGCAAGTCCCAGGACCAGGTGCGCAAACTGATCGCCGGCCCAGGGGTGTACATCTGCGATGAGTGCATCGACCTCTGCAACGAGATCCTGGATGAGGAGCTCGTGGATGGTCATGGGGGCAGCGCACGCCAACCCGCCGAAACCAAGGGCAAGGCACCGGCCAAGAAGAGCAGCAAACCCGCTCCCACCCTCGCCGAGATCCCCAAACCACGGGAGATCAAGGCTCATCTCGACGCTCAGGTGGTGGGGCAGGAGGAGGCCAAGAAGGTGCTGGCCGTGGCGGTGTACAACCACTACAAGCGCCTGGCCTGGCAGGGCGATGGCAAGGGTGAAACCAGCCAGACGGCCACGCGCCTGCACAAGAGCAACATCCTGCTGATCGGCCCCACCGGCTGCGGCAAGACCCTGCTGGCCCAGACGCTGGCCGAAATGCTCGACGTGCCCTTCGCCGTGGCGGATGCCACCACCCTCACCGAAGCGGGCTACGTGGGTGAGGACGTGGAGAACATCCTGCTGCGGCTGCTGCAGAAGGCCGACCTGGATGTGGAGCAGGCCCAGCGCGGCATCATCTACATCGATGAGATCGACAAGATCGCCCGCAAGAGCGAGAACCCCTCGATCACCCGCGATGTGTCGGGCGAAGGGGTGCAGCAGGCACTGCTGAAGCTGCTGGAGGGAACCGTGGCCAACGTGCCCCCCCAGGGCGGTCGCAAGCATCCCTACCAGGACTGCATCCAGATCGACACCAGCCAGATCCTGTTCATCTGCGGCGGCGCCTTCGTGGGCCTCGAGGACGTGGTGCAGCGGCGCATGGGGCGCAATGCCATCGGCTTCATCCCCGAAGGGGGCCGCAGCCGCAGCCGCCACGGCAAGGATCAGCAGGCCGCCCAGGTGCTGCGCCACCTGGAACCTGACGACCTGGTGAAGTACGGCCTGATCCCGGAGTTCATCGGCCGCCTGCCGGTGAGCGCCGTGCTCGAGCCGCTGGACACCCACGCCCTGGAGGCGATCCTCACCGAACCGCGCGATGCCCTGGTGAAGCAGTTCCAGACACTGCTGAGCATGGACGACGTGCGGCTGCTGTTCGAGGCCGGCGCCATCGAAGCCATCGCCGCCGAAGCTCACCGCCGCAAGACCGGCGCCCGCGCCCTGCGCGGCATCGTGGAGGAGCTGATGCTCGATCTGATGTACGAGCTGCCGTCCGACAAGGGCAGCAAGACCTACACGATCACCCGCGAGCTGGTGGAGGAGCGCACCCGCGCCAAGGTGCTGGCCCTGCCCGGCAGCGAGCCAGCCCAGCAGGAAACGGCCTGATTCCGGGCGGCATTCCACCCCGGCCCACCCTTGCCGGCTGCGCCGCGGCAGCGCCAGGGTGAACGCTCCGCAACCGGGCTCATGGCCGCCGCCGATCACCTGCAGGTGCCGCGTCAGCACGGGCTGTTCAACCACCACGGCATCGATCTGGGCGACGGCACCGTGGCCCACTACCTCGAAGGGCGGGAGATCCTGCGCAGTCCACTGGCGGAGTTCAGCCGCGACCAACCCGTGAGCCTGGTGAGCTATCCGGAAGGCAGCTGCTCCGCCAGCGGTGTCACCCTGCGGCGGGCGATGGGCCGGCTCGGAGAACAGAACTACAACCTGCTGTTCAACAACTGCGAGCACTTCGCCCACTGGTGCAAGACCGGCCGCCACCGCAGCGGCCAGGTGGAGGACTGGCTGCACACGGGCAGCGTGGGCGCCCTGGCCTTCGGCCAGTTCCTGCCGGCCGCCGCACTCACCGGGGCGCGCATCCTGCTGCGCCAGGGTCTGAACCTGGAGCCGCGGCAGCTGGAGCAGGGTCGCCAGCTGGCCCTGCGCAGCCTCGAGCAGCTCGATGCCCTGCGCCTGAAACTGCAGACGCGCCTGGAGCAGGAGCTGGCCCGGGCCGAGGAGCGCTGGGGCACACCCGCTGGGGCCGATGCCAGCGACCCCCTGCGCCGCCTGCGCCTGGCGGCCCAGGCCCTGGCGGACCAACTCAGTGAGGTGGAAGAGCTGGAGGAGCGGGTCCAGCAGCTGCTGGCGCCGGCGGCCGCGAACAGCACCGAGCAGGGCCAGTAGCCTCCAGCCATGCGGTCCGCCTACCAACCCCTCCACCACAAGTACCGCCCCCAGCGCCTGGATCAGCTGGTGGGGCAGGAGGCGATCGCCACCACCCTGGCCAACGCCCTGCGCTCCGGACGAATCGCCCCGGCCTACCTGTTCAGCGGCCCCCGCGGCACCGGCAAAACCTCCAGCGCCCGCATCCTGGCCCGCTCACTCAATTGCATCGGCAGCGAGGGCCCCACGCCCGAACCCTGCGGCACCTGCGAGCTCTGCACCGCCATCGCCGCCGGCAACGCCCTCGATGTGATCGAGATCGACGCCGCCTCCAACACCGGCGTGGACAACATCCGCGAGCTGATCGAGCGCTCGCGCTTCGCGCCGGTGCAGGCGCGCTGGAAGGTGTACGTGGTGGATGAGTGCCACATGCTCTCCACCGCCGCCTTCAACGCTCTGCTCAAAACCCTGGAGGAACCGCCACCGCGGGTGGTGTTCGTGCTGGCCACCACCGACCCCCAGCGGGTGCTGCCCACGATCCTCAGCCGCTGCCAGCGCTTCGACTTCCGCCGCATCCCGCTCGATGCCCTCGAAGCCCATCTGACCTGGATCGCCGGGCAGGAGCAGATCGGGATCACCGCCGAAGCGCTGCATGTGGTGGCCCAGCGGGCCCAGGGAGGCCTGCGCGATGCCGAAAGCCTGCTGGATCAGCTGAGCCTGCTGCCGGCCCCGATCGAACCCACGGCGGTGTGGGAGCTGTTGGGGGCCGTACCGGAACGGGAACTGCTGGAGCTGGCCGCAGCGCTGGCCAACGGCGACCCCCTGGGGGTGATCGAGGCCATCCGCACGCTGCTGGAGCGGGGCCGCGAACCGGCATCCCTCCTGCAGGGGCTGGCGGGGCTACTGCGCGATCTGGTGCTGGCGGGGGTGGCGCCGGAGCGGCTGGAGCTCACGGGCTTCTCACCCCAGTTCCGCCCAGAGCTGCCAGCCCTGGCCCGGCGCCTGGGCAAGGCGCGGCTGCTGCACTGGCAGGCCCAGCTCAAAGGCAGCGAACAGCAGCTGCGCCAGAGCGTGCAGCCCCGGCTGTGGCTGGAGGTGCTGCTGCTGGGTCTGCTGGCGGAACCGCTGGCCCAGGCGGCACCCCGGGCCAGCGGTGACACGGCGGCTCCGCAGCCGGTGGCGGCTCCTGCCTCGCTGCCCCCCGCGACTCCCCCCCCTGCCGCCGCCGCTCGGCAGCGCGTTGTGCGGGAGCGGCTGATTCCCTTTGCCGAGCAGGGCGGCTGGGCCGCAGTGCA